>DATASX010000019.1 GCA_036269075.1 Sporichthyaceae bacterium | reverse complement strand
ATCGGGACTCTTGTAGCGTCACGCGTGCAAAGAACGCGCGGTCGGGACAGGGTGTCTCTCCGTTGGTGGCCGTGATTCGTCCGGACCCGCGGGATCAGGGCTGGTGGCTCCGACGTCGCGGATCTGGCCGAGCAACATCGGCCCCTGATCATCCGTCTCCGATCGAGGAACCTTCGCCAGGACAGCTTGATGGGGACCACGAGATCACCCATCTCCGCAGCCCGGCCCCAGGCCGGGTCGGCAGTGGCTACCTGATGCTCCTCGGACTCGACGGCCTTCACTTCATGCTCGTCCATCGCTGAGCCGGGCTGGGCGCGCCAAGCAGCGAGCCCGGGATCTGATTGCACGTCACGGCGTGGGGCGGCCGGGCTCAGGTCGGCCGCCGCCCCCACACCTGGTAGACCGGCCCCCACATGGTGATCACGCCGGGCTGCGAAAGGTGGTCCTCGACGTCGGCGCACAGCTGGTCGAGGTCGTCGGCGGCGAGCAGGCCACCGCCCACGATCCGCTCGCGCATCAGCTGCGCGAAGAACGGCACGATGCGATGGTTCGGGTCGCCGTCGCGCTGCAGCAGGGTGAAGCAGTCCGCGTGGATGTCGCTCGCTCCGGCGTCCAGGAACAGACCGGGCACCCGGCGCCCGACGTACGGGTCGCGGCCGTCCCGCCACGCGGCGACGACCGCGGCGAGCAGACGGTCGTGGGAGGGATTGGCCGGGAAGCAGCCGAACCCGGACAGGTCGACCTCCTGGGCCGCCACCACACCGCCGGGCCGGACCAGTCTCAGCATCTCGGCCAGCACGCGGCCGGGTGCGAACACGTTGACCAGCACGAGCCGGGTGTGGGCGAGGTCGAAGCTGCCGGGGTCCAGGCCTGTCGCGGTCGCATCGGCCTCGACGATCTCGACGTTGGACAGGCCGCGCTCCTTCAGGCTCAGCGTCAGGTGCTCGACCATCCGTGGATCGCGTTCCACGGCGACGATCCGCCCGCCCGGCCCGACGCGTTCGCCGAGGAGGTCGAGGATCCCCAACGGTCCACAGCCGAGGTCGGCGACCCGCCACCCGGACGTGACGCCGATGCGGTCCAGCAGCGCTGCGGCGGGGCCGCGGACCGATTCGCCCTGTCCCAGCAGACGTTGGCGTTCGTCATCTCGCGCGCCCAGCAGGTACTCCCGCTCCCGGGCGGCATCCGCCAGTTGTGCGACGTCCTCGTTCATCGGTGGGGTTCCTCCCGGCGCCGGCAGCACGAGTCGGGCCAAATCCTGCCCGGCGCCGTATCGCCCTGGCAATTGCCGGGGCGCGGCGACCCCCGTCCCGGTGGCGTGACCTCAGCCGCCGAGTTCGGTGCGCACCCGCTGCTTGTGGCCGTGCGCGCCGATGGCGCCGTACCCGTCGGCCGCCAGTTTCAGCAGTCCGTGACGTGCCGTCGGATCCGGTTCGAGTCGAGCTCGCTCCTCCGCCAGGAGCGCACCGGCGGTGGCGGCGCCCGTTTCGGCCGCCAGCGCCGCACCGGCCGCGACCGCTGCTGCTGCCGCCGCCAGATCGTCGGCGCCGGTGGCCGATTCGCGCAGCGCGCGGGCCAGCACCGAGTGGGCGAGCGCGCCCGCCACGCGGGCCCCTTGGCGGCTGGCCAGGATCGTCGCCTCGGTGGCGGCGATCCGGGCCCCGGAGTGGTCGTCGAGGTCCAGGTGTGCGCGCGCGAGATCGGCCAGCAGCCGCACCTCGAAGTGCAGGCCCGTGCCGTGCCGGCGGCCGAGGGTCAGGGCGTCGTTGAACGCGGCCGAGGCTTCCAACGGGCGGCCCAGGCACAGCGCGGCCAGTCCGGTCGCATGCCCCGCCCGCACGGCGAGGGTGACGGAGTCCTGCGCCAGGGCGGCGGCGAGCGCGGCGTCGGATTCGGCGCGGGCGATCTCGGCCGGGTCGGCGGTGGCGTCGGCCAGGTCGGCCGACATCGACAGCGCCCAGGAGTGCCATTCGCCGTACGTCCGCACCTCGTACGCCGCCAGCGCGGTGTCCAGGACCGCCCGCGCCGCCGCGAGCCGACCGCCCGCGATCATCGCCATCGCGTTCCAGGTCTGGACCGCGTCGTAGACGCTGTACCCGGCCACGCTGCGCCCCGTGGCCGGGTCTCCGGCGCACACCGCCAGGGCCGCCTCGGTGGTCTCGTGGGCTGCGGACACCGGGCCGGAGAAGGCGTAGGCGTGCGCGAGCGTGCCGTGCGCGAAGGCGAGCAGGTCGCGGTTGCCCGACCTTTCCGCGAGCGGTATCGCGCGGCGGAAGGCGCTCAGACCCCCGTTGACGTCGCCGCCCCAGAGCCGGATCGTCGCCTCCGAGATGGCGAGCCGGGCGAGCAACTCGTCCGATCCCAATCGTTGCGCGGCGGGCCGGGCTCTGGCGAACAGCTCGTCGCGCTCGCCGGGGTCCATGCCGGTCCGGGCGCCGATGCGCAGGAGCTGGGCGTAGGCGGAGACCTCCAGACTCAGCGTCGCCTCGTCGCGCGGGACCTCGCGCAGGTGGTCCAGGGCCGTGCGCCACCGGCGGCGGGCCTCGTCGTAGTCGAGCCGGATGGCCTGGGTTCCCGCGCGCAATTCCCACCGGGCGGCCTCCAGCCGCTCGCCGGCGGCGTCGAAGTGCAGGGCCACAACCGCCGCCAGCTCGTCGTGGCGGTGCGGCTCGGACTCGACGATCGCACGCGCCGCCGCCCGGTGCAGCCGGCGCCGGGACGCGGCCAGCAGCGTCCGGTAAGCGACCTCGTGGGTCAGCGGATGCCGGAAGCGGTACTGCTCGGCCTGCTCGCCCGGCCCCAGTAGTTCGGCGTCAGCCAGCGCGTCCAGAGCTTGGGCGAGCTGGTCGGGATCCAAGCCGGTGACCTGGGTCAGCACGTCGCGCTCGACGGTGCGTCCGATCACCGCGGCGGCCTGGAGCACCGACTTGTCCCGCGGGTCGAGCCGGTCGATGCGCCCGGCCAGCACGGCGTGCACCGTCGGGGGCACGCGGACCTCGGCGACCGGGCGGGCCAGGGCGTACCGCCCGGGTTCGCCGTGCAGCGTGCCGTCACCGGCGAGAGACCGGACGATCTCCTCGGCGAAGAACGGGTTGCCGCCGGTGCGCTCGCGCAGGGAGGCCGCCAGCTCCTCGAGCCCCGGGCCGAGGAGTTCCCGGAGCAGCGCGTCGACAGCGTCCGGTTCCAGCGGGCTCAGCGGGAGCTGGGAGTAGATCGACTGCACCGTCCACGCGGCGTGGAACTCCGGACGGAAGTTGGTGACGACCAGCGTGCGGGTGCCGGGGTAGGAGCCGAACAGCCCGTCGAGGAAGGCGATGCTCTCCTCGTCGAACCAGTGCAGGTCTTCCAGGATGAACAGCAGGGCCGAGCGTTCGGTGCGCCGGCCGGAGATGCGGCGGAAGACGTCGAGAATGCGGCGCCGCCGGGCGTTGGGCCCCAACTGCGGGGCCGGCCGGTCCGGGTCGGGCACCTCGAGGAAGTCGAAGAGCAACGGCAGGTCGGCCTCGAAGGAGGAGCCCAGCTCGAGCACGCTTGCGGCCACAACCGCGCGGATCGACTCGGGGTCCTCCTCGCCCGTCACCCCGTAGAAGTCCCGGAGCAGGCCCAGGACGGGGAGCAGGGGGACCTGGCGCGCGTGCGAGACGCCGGCGGTGCGGCCCACGAGGAAGCCCGCCTCTTCGGCCACGCTGGCCAGTTCGTCGCAGAGCCGGCTCTTGCCGCTGCCGGCCTCCCCGACCAGTCCGACGACTGCGGCCCGTCCCTCCTGGGCGCCGTTGAGCGCCGCGAGCAACCTGCCGAAGTCGGCGTCGCGTCCGATCAGGCGGGCGGCGCCGGAGCTGCGGCGCCACGCCGTCCGGTCGCGGGCGGCCTCCAGCGCGAACACCCCGACCGGCACCGAGGATCCCTTGACCTCGGTCGCGCCCAGGCTGCGCAGCGCGAACCTGCCGGCGAGGAACCGGGCGGTGTGTTCGCTGAGGTAGACGGTGCCGAGCTCGGCCAGGCTCTCCATCCGCTGGGCCAGACCTACGGTGTGCCCGACTGTCGTGTAGGCCCCGAAGGCGTTGCCGACCTGGCCGGCGACGACCTCGCCCGAATTCAGTCCGACTCGGACCTCGATCTGGGCGCCGGTGCGGGTCCGGACCTCGTCGGCGAACTTTCGCGCGTCCTCGACGAGCCGCAGGCCCGCGTGGCAGGCGCGCGCCGCGTGGTCCTCCTGCGCAACGGGTGCGCCGAAAACAGCCATCACTCCGTCGCCGGTGAACTTGTCCAGGGTTCCGCCGAAGTCCTCGATCGCCTGGCGGCACACGTCGAACAGACGCTCCATCAGATCGGCCCAGTCGTCGAGGTCCAGCTCCTCGGCCAGGGTCATGGAGCGGGCGACGTCCGCGAACAGGACCGTCACCTGCTTGTGCTCTCCCTCCGGATTGGCCTCCGCCCGGTGCGGGGCCGACGGGACCGACGCGGGGCGCAGGGAGATGGACGCCATCGCGGCGGTGCCGGCGACCGGCTGGGGTACCGGGGCGGACTGGGCCCTACCGCACGCGCCGCAGAAACGATCGTCGGGCAGCAGGACGGCGCTGCAGCCCGGGCAGGTGACCGGCGGCACCGGCGTCCCGCATCCGGTACAGAACCGCAACCCGGACCGGGTCTGCTCACCACACGCTGTGCAACCCGTTCCGCCCACCGCGTCCCTCCTCGCGCCGCACGGACCCGACCCTAGTGATGCCGGCCCCCACCGGGTCAATCTGTCGGCGGTCCGGCCTACCCTTGTCCCATGCCGTCGTTGTCGGTCCCGCACGAGGATGAGCTGCCATCGCTCCCGCGGCCCGGATCCTCGCCCGGCGAGATCCGCGCGGCCTTGCACCCGGAGTACCGCGACGAGTTCGACCGCGACTAGGCGGCGGACATCAAGGAGGCCGCGGAGTCGTTCGAGCTCTCGGGGCTCCTCGACGTTGTCGAACACTGGCGGATGCGCGCGTGGGTCACGCGCGACCCGGACGAACATCGCAAGGTTGTCCGCCGCGCCGCCGAACTGCTGAGCGGTGAGGTCCCGCCCGACGATGAGCCGGTGGCCGTGACTGAGTCTCGGCTGTAGCCGCGCGGATGTACTGGGTCCACCTCGGCGCGGAGGCCCAAGCGCAGCTCGTGGCTTCCTTCGTTTCCACCCTCCGAGCCCCGTCGTGTCGGGTTATCCGTGGTTTCGGGCCTCCCAGGCCGCCGCGAGCTTGGCGTTCTGCCTCGGTGTGCTGCCGTAGGTGACGAGTTCGTCGGCGCCGGCCTCTCGGAAGCGCGCGAATTGCGCCACGCAGTCGTCGGTCGAGCCGATCGCGCAGCTCTCGATCATCCACTCGTCCGGCACCAGCTTGGCCGGTTCGGTCAACTGGTTGCGATGAAACATCGAGTCCGCGATGGGGCTCGAAGCTGAGGATCTGAGCTGAGTGTGGTCGGAGAGCCGGCCGACGATGGACCGATCCCAGTGGTTCACCCGGCAGAGGGCGTCGCCGTAGCCGGGCGCCTGGAGGTACGTGACCGCCCGCGCGTGCGCGATCTGTCGGGTCTCCGTGTCGTCCAGGTCGGGAGCGGTGATCACGCACTGAGCGATCCGCAGGGTGGCCGGGTCTCGGTCCATCCGCAGGCACGCGGCCCGAAGTCGCTGCACCGTCTCGGCGGTGGCCGCCGGAGTCATGTTCGGCACGAGAAGCACGCCGTCCATGCACATCGCGGCTGCCTCCGCCGCGCGGGTCAGACCGAAGGTGCCGAACCACAACTCGGGCGGTGGCCCAGCGTGCAGATCGCCGAGCGACAGCGCTTCGTAGCTGCCTGCAGGCCCGTCGTAGGAGACGGTCTCGCCTTCCCAAAGCCGCCGCACGATCGTTGCGTAGTCGACGAATGCCGCCATGGTCGCGGCCCGCAGTCCGGTTCCTTTGAGCACGCCGTTGTCGCCTCGGCCAAGGCCGAGCACGAAGCGGTTCCCGTACGCGGCGGTCATCGTCGACCCGAGAGCTGCGGCGTGCAGCGGATGGCGCGACGCCGGGTTGATCAGGCCAGTGGCCAGCCCGATCCGCTTGGTGAGTGCGCCGACGCCACCGAGCAGGGCGCCGGCCTCCTTGAGGTTCCACCGCTCCGACAGGAATATCCGACGGAAGCCGACGGCCTCGGCCTCGACGCCGTCGAGGATTCCCTGCGCCGGCGATCGTTCATCGGTCTCATAACGGCCATTCGGCTCCGCCTTGACCCGTCCGGCGATGATGAAGGCGCTCAGGTCGTCGATCACGTCCGTCCTTCCGGCAGGTTGGCCGGCGGGGCGAGTCCGGCCAGGACGCGGCGAAGACCCGCGTCGAAGTCGAAGCGGCGCGCCGCCAGGATCGGCCCGAGGGCGCGCAAGTTCGGGAATTCCGCGGCGGGCAGGTCCGCCAATGCGGACAGGCCGCTCGCGCCGGGTCCGGCCGCCGGGAACTCGACGTGCCGGAGGGCAGCCCCGAAGGTGTAGCAGGCGAGGATTTCGAATGCCTGCGTTGCTTCCGGCCCCGCCGGAATTGAATCTCCGAGAAATACCGATCAGCCAGGGCAGCGAACACCTGTTCCTTGGTGCTGATGTGGCGGTACAGACTCATCGCCCCGGAGCCGAGTTCCTCCGCCAGTCGGCGTATCGTCAGGTAATCGGCGCCGTCGCGCTCCACCAGTTCGTGCGCTGCGGAGACGATCGCTTCCAGCGACAACCGAGGCGGGCGCCCGCGCCGTGGAGTCATCACCGGTGCCTCACGGCGACACTGTTGCGTACTTGTACTCAAATTTGCAACGCCGGTCGAGGGATTCCGGCCGACAATCCCGAGGTAGTCGCTACGCCGGAGTAGAACTGGCTGACGAAGCCGAACTGGTCGGATTACAACGGAGTGGTTCCGGTGCCCGGCCCAGCGGCCGTGCAAGTCGCCTGGTGTGCCGAGCCGGTGGTCGGCACGGCATTCCGGAGGTCGGCCGCGGGCGCCAACCTCAGGAGTACCGGGCGCTTTTTGAATTCTTGTGATTGTCCGATCAACTGACAGCTGCCGAATTCACGGTCCACTGGTACAAGAATTCAGCTATTGAGAATGACCCAGCTCTGAATACCGTCAGCCCGACCCGTCCGGCTTGTACATGAATCGGCCTTTGCCGATCGGTCCGAGAATCCGTGCCGAACGAGACCCGAGACAGTGAAAACTCACGCGGGTGGGGCGGATCACCGCGCCACGGTGCGGCCTCGGCCTTGTAACGTCGGGCCCATATGAGCGCGACATTGACTGCGAAGGGCCTGTCGGCCGCCCACGGGGACCGGACTCTGTTCGCGGGGCTCGACCTGGTTCTGGCGCCGGGCGATGCACTCGGTGTCGTCGGGCCGAACGGGGCCGGCAAGTCGACGCTGTTCAAGCTGCTCGCCGGGCTGGCGCCGCCGGGGTCGGGGCGGGTCAGCCTGTCGCCGCCCGGAGCGGTCGTCGGCTATCTGCCGCAGGAGCCCGGGCCGGTGGCTGGCGAGACGGTGCTCGGTTTGATCGCCCGACGCTCCGGCGTCGCGCCTGCGCAGGCTGCCCTGGACGCCGCCGCCGACGCGCTCGGCGCCGGCCACCCGATCGGCGGCCTCAGCGCGGAGGACGCCTACAGCCTCGCGCTGGAGCGCTGGCTGGCCCTGGGTGCGGCCGATCTCGAGGAGCGCACCGAGGCGACGTTGGCGGACCTCGGGCTCGGGGTCGACCCGGCCACCGAGGTCGCGACGCTGTCCCGCGGGCAGGCGACCCGCGCGGGCTTGGCGTCGTTGCTGCTCTCGCGCTACGACGTGTTCCTGCTCGACGAACCGACGAACGACCTCGACCTGGACGGCCTGGAACGGCTCGAGCAGTTCGTCAGCGGGCTGCGCGTCGGGGTGGGCCTGATCAGCCACGACCGGGAGTTCCTGGTCCGCACCGCCACGAAGATCGTCGAGCTCGACCTGGCCCAGCAGCAGGTGAAGATCTACGGGGGCGGCTACACGGCATATCTGACGGAGCGGCAGATCGCACGCCGGCAGGCCAGAGAGGCCTACGAGGGCTACGCCGACCGGGTGGGGGAGCTCACCGAGCGGGCGCGGACGCAACGAGCCTGGATGGAGAAGGGCGTCAAGAACGCCCACCGCAAGGCGGCACCGGACAACGACAAGATCGGTCGCAAGTTCCGGTCCGAGGCGACCGAGAAGCAGGCCGCGAAGGCGCGCCAGACCGAGCGGCTGCTCGAACGTCTGGAGGTCGTCGAGGAGCCGCGCAAGGAGTGGCAGCTGCAGATGGAGATTGCCGCGGCGCCTCGCGCCGGTGCGATCGTGGCCACCGCCAACGGCGCGGTGGCTCGGCTGGGTGCGTTCACGCTCGGGCCGGTGGAGGTGCAGATCGACTGGGCGGACCGGGTGGCGATCACTGGCCCCAACGGCGCCGGGAAGTCCACGCTGCTCGCCATGTTGCTGGGGCGGCTGGCGCCCGAACAGGGCTCGGCCGGCGTCGGATCGGGCGTGCGGATCGGGGAGATCGACCAGGCCCGCTCCGCATTCCTCGGTTCGACGACCCTGCTGCGGGCCTTCGGCGAACAGGTGCCGGATTCCTCCGAGGCCGACGTCCGCACCCTGCTGGCCAAGTACGGGCTGCGGTCCGATCACGTCCTACGGCCGGCGGCGAGCCTGTCGCCGGGGGAGCGGACGCGGGCGAGCCTGGCGCTCCTGCAGGCCCGGGGGGTCAACCTGCTCGTTCTCGACGAACCGACGAATCACCTCGACCTGCCCGCGATCGAGCAGCTCGAGGAGGCGCTGGAGACCTACACCGGAACGCTTCTGCTGGTCTCGCACGACCGACGGCTGCTGGAAGTGGTTCGCGTCAACCGGCGCATCGCCGTGGAAGCGGGGGCGGTGCGGGAACTCTCGGTCTGATCGGCCGCGGGGCTCGGCGCAGCCCCTGGGATTCGGGCCGAGATCGCCGAGCGGATTCCGTCAGCTGCCGTTGGTCAGCTGCCGCAGGAGCAGTTGTCGCCGCACTTGCACGGGTTACAGGTGCAACCGCCGGCCTCGTGCTTCTCGTTCTCGGTCATTCGACCGCTCCTCTCGGGTCGGAAGGCCGTCCGAGGGGACCCTCGACGGCCCGCGGAACTGCGGTCTGCGAGTTCGACGCTACCCCTAAGTGGTTTGTGACACACCTGGGGTCGAGCGGCTGAATCAGTCGCCGGGTTGGCAGCTGGGGCACCAGTAACTGAGCCGTTCCTGGCCGGGCGGCCCGTAGCGCTCGGTGCGGATCGGGGTGCCGCAGCGGCGACAGGGCCGCCGGGTGCGTTCGAACACCCAGTGCTCCTGGCCACGGCGGGAGTTGCCGGTGGTCACCTGCGCGTAGCTGCCCGCGGCGATGTTGGCCCGCAGCAGCCGATGAGCCAGGCCGACCACGTGGCCGAGGTCGCCCACCGCAGCCACCGGGCGACGCGGGTGCACACCTGCCAGGAACAGCGTCTCGGCACGGTAGAGGGTGCCGATGCCGGCCAGGTTGCGCTGGTCGAGCAACGCCTCGCCGACCGACCGCTCCGGTTCGGCCAGCAGGCGCCGCAGCGCCTCGGCGGCGTCCCAGTCCGGACCCAGCAGATCCGGCCCGAGGTGACCGACCACCGTCGACTCGGCGTCGGCGCGCACCAGCTCGACCACCGGCAGGCGGAAGCCGACGACCCGATGCTCGGCGGTGTTGAGCACCACCCGGATCTGGTGGGCCGCACCGCCGCGGACGTGCTCGCCGGCCGGCCCGATGCGCCACGTGCCGTCCATCCGCAGGTGGGTGTGCAGGGTCCAGCCGTTGCCCAGCCGGAAGAGTTGGTGCTTGCCGCGGGGGAGCACCTCGTCGACGGCCACGCCGCGCAGGTCGACGGTCGCCAGCTTCGGCACACGCAGGTCGGCGTCGACCAGAGCCCGGCCGGCCAGCACCGCGTGCAATCGCCGGCAGGTCAGCCAGACGGTGTCGCCCTCCGGCACTGCACCCCCGAGTCCTGGTCGGCCCACCAGCCTAACCGGGGCCGCCGCCGTAGGGATTCCGTCAAGATGCCGCGGGCGGGCGTATGGATCACGTAGCGACATCTGGTTGTCCGGTCGCGCCCGAGCTTCGCTGGGAACTGTTGCCTGGCAGTCTGCTGGGCCGGCCGAGGAGCCACTCGATGCAGGACGTCCTCTACATCGCTCTCACGGCGGCGATCTTTGCCGTGCTCGCGGCGGTCGTCGCCGGACTGGAACAACTGTGAGCGCGCAGGGCCGGATGGAGGCACGCCGGTGAATGGGTCGAACGTCGCGGGACTGATCGTGTCGGCGGTGCTGGCCGTGTTCCTGCTGATCGCCCTGCTACTGCCCGAACGTTTCTGACGGGAGATCAGAATGTCATCGACCTCGGCGGGTCTGCTCTTCGCCGCCGTCCTGGTGCTCGCTCTCGCGGCGGCCCACCGCCCGCTGGGCGACTGGATGTACCGGGTCTACACCGACCGCAAGCACTGGTGCGTCGAGCGGCTCATGTACCGGGCCATGGGCGTCGAGCCCGATTCGGAACAGCGATGGCCGACCTACGCCCGCAGCGCGCTGGCGTTCTCGGTGGTCTCGATCATCGGGCTCTACGGCCTGGAACGCCTGCAGAACAAGCTGTTCGACAGTTTGGGCTTCCCGGCGGTCTCGCCCGGGCTGGCGTGGAACACCGCCGTCAGCTTCGTCACCAACACGAACTGGCAGAACTACTCGGGTGAGTCGACGATGGGCGACGTCGTCCAGACCGCCGGCCTCGCGGTTCAGAACTTCGGGTCCGCCGCGGTGGGGATGGCGGTCGCGATCGCCCTGGTCCGCGGGTTCGCGCGCAAGCAGGCCGACACGATCGGCAACTTCTGGGTCGACCTGGTGCGTGGCACCGTCCGGATCCTGCTGCCGATCGCCACGGTCAGCGCAATCCTGCTGGTCGGGGGCGGCGTCATCCAGACCCTCGCCGGCCACTCGACCTGGCACTCGGTCGCGGGGGGCACGCAGACCTTCACCCCGGGTGCGGTCGCCTCGCAGGAGGCCATCAAGCAGCTCGGCACCAACGGCGGCGGGTTCTTCAACGCCAACTCCGCCCACCCGTACGAGAACCCGACGGCCTGGACGAACTTCCTGGCGATCTTCCTGCTGCTCGTGATCGCCTTCGCCCTGCCGCGCACCTTCGGTCGGATGGTCGGTGACAACCGACAGGGCTACGCGATCGTGGCCGTGATGGGCGTGCTGTTCCTGGGCAGCCTGGCGATCACGATGGGCGCGGAGCTGTCGCACCACGCCGACACCGTCCCGACCGCGATCGGCTCGGCGATGGAAGGCAGGGAAGCGCGGTTCGGCGTACCGGACTCCTCGGTGTTCGCCACCTCGACGACGCTCACCTCCACCGGCGCGGTCGACTCTGCCCACGACAGCTACAGCGCGCTGGGCGGCGGCATGCTGATCATGAACATGATGTTCGGCGAGGTCGCGCCCGGCGGTGTCGGTTCCGGCCTCTACGGCATGCTCGTGCTGGCGATCCTCACGGTCTTCGCCGCCGGTCTCATGGTCGGGCGGACCCCGGAGTACCTGGGCAAGAAGATAGGCGCCCGCGAGATCAAGCTCGCCTCGCTCTATTTCCTGGCGACGCCGATGTGCGTCCTGCTCGGTGCCGCGGTGGCGATGGCTTATCCACACGGGCGCGCCGCGATGAGCAACTCCGGGGCGCACGGGTTCTCGGAGATCCTCTACGCCTATACGTCCGGATCGAACAACAACGGATCGGCATTCGCCGGATTCAGCGGGAACACCCTGTTCCACAACAACGGGCTGGGTCTGGTGATGGCCTTCGGCCGCTTCCTGCCCATGGTGATGATCGTCGCCCTGGCCGGCTCGCTGGCCAGGCAGAAGCTGGTCCCGAACTCGACGGGCACGCTGCCGACCCACCGCCCGCAGTTCGTCGGGATGCTCGCCGGCGTCACGGTGATCCTGGTCGCGCTGACCTACCTGCCGATGCTCGCCCTCGGGCCGCTCGCGGAAGGACTCCACTGAAGTGACGACCACTCAGATAGCGCCGGAGCAGCCGCGTCCGCCGGCGCCGCACGCCCCACCGCCGCGGGTCGGCGGCGGGTTGCTCGACCCGAGCCAGTTGTGGCGATCCTTGCCGGATGCGATTCGCAAGCTCGACCCGCGCACGCTGTGGCACAACCCGGTCATGTTCATCGTCGAGGTCGGCGCGGTATTCACCACCGTGCTGGCCCTGGGCAGCCCGTCGCTGTTCGCCTGGGCGATCGTGGTCTGGCTGTGGCTGACGGTCGTGTTCGCCAACCTGGCCGAGGCCGTGGCCGAAGGGCGCGGCAAGGCACAGGCCGCCACGCTGCGGGCGGCCCGGCGCGACACCACCGCCCGCCGGGTCGCCGGATGGCGGCCCGGCATGGTGATCGCCAGTGCGGACGTCGACACCGTCGGGGCCGCCGCGCTGCAACTCGGTGACCACGTCGTCGTGGAGGCCGGCGAGTTGATCCCCGGCGACGGCGACGTCGTCGAGGGCATCGCCAGCGTCGACGAGTCGGCGATCACCGGTGAGTCCGCCCCGGTCATCCGCGAGTCCGGCGGCGACCGGTGCGCGGTCACCGGCGGCACCCGGGTGCTGTCCGACCGGGTCGTCGTGCGGATCACCCAGCGGCCCGGGGCATCCTTCCTGGACCGCATGATCGCCCTTGTCGAGGGCGCCAATCGGCAGAAGACGCCGAACGAGATCGCTCTGAACATCCTGCTCGCCGCGTTGACGATCATCTTTCTGGCGGCGACGGTCACCATCCAGCCCGCGGCGATCTACGCGAAGGCCACGAACCCGGGTTCGCCCAACTCGCTGGCCCTGGACAACTACGGCGTGACCGGGATCGTGATGGTCTCGCTGATCGTCTGCCTGATCCCGACCACGATCGGCGCGCTGCTCTCGGCCATCGGCATCGCCGGCATGGACCGGTTGGTGCAACGCAACGTGCTTGCGATGAGCGGCCGCGCGGTGGAGGCCGCCGGCGACGTCAGCACGCTGCTGCTCGACAAGACCGGCACGATCACGTTGGGCAACCGGCAGGCGAGCGACCTGCTGGCCGCGCCCGGCGTCACCGGCTCCGAGCTCGCGATGGCCGCGCAGCTGTCCAGCCTGGCCGACGAGACGCCCGAGGGCCGCTCGATCGTCAGCTTCGCCGAGTCGACGGGGGTGCCCCCGGTCGACGCCGGGGGGTTGCGCGATGCCGTGTGGGTGGCCTTCACCGCGCAGACCCGCATGTCCGGGGTGGATCTGACGGGCCGCCAGATCCGCAAGGGTGCGGCATCAGCTGTGTTCGCCTGGTGCACCGAGCAAGGCGGATCCATCCCCGAGCAGGTCCGCGAGACCGTCGATCAGGTCGCCGGCAGCGGCGGCACCCCGTTGGTCGTCGCCGAGGCCAGTGGCGGATACGTTCGCGTGCTCGGTGTCGTGCACCTGAAGGACGTCGTCAAGCCGGGCATCAGCGAGCGGTTCGCGCAACTACGAGCCATGGGCATCCGGACCGTGATGATCACCGGCGACAACCGGTTGACTGCCGCGGCGATCGCGGAGGAAGCCGGCGTCGACGACTTCCTGGCCGAGGCGACCCCGGAGGACAAGCTCGCACTGATCCGTCGGGAGCAGGAGGGCGGGCGTCTGGTCGCGATGACCGGCGACGGCACGAACGATGCCCCGGCGCTGGCCCAGGCCGACGTCGGCGTCGCGATGAACACCGGAACCTCGGCTGCCAAGGAAGCCGGGAACATGGTCGACCTGGACTCCGACCCGACCAAGCTCATCGAGATCGTCGAGATCGGGAAGCAGTTGCTGATCACCCGCGGGGCGCTCACCACGTTCTCGATCGCCAACGACGTGGCGAAGTACTTCGCAATCATCCCGGCGATGTTCACCGCGGTCTATCCGGGCCTGCACCGGTTGAACATCATGGGCCTGCACAGCCCGGAGTCCGCGATCCTCTCGGCTGTCATCTTCAACGCCGTGGTGATCGTGGCGCTGATCCCGCTCGCGCTGCGCGGGGTGCGCTACAAGCCGTCCAGTGCCGCCGCGCTGCTCAACCGAAACCTGGCGATCTACGGCGTCGGTGGCGTGATCATGCCGTTCATCGGCATCAAGGCCATCGACCTGTTCGTGCAATTCCTCCCCGGGATGTCGTGATGACTCGAACCTCGCAGTCCGGCCCGTTCCTGCGCCGGCACCTCGCCGCGATCCGGGCGCTGGTCGTGCTCACCGCATTGACCGGCGTGGTCTACCCGCTGGCGGTCACCGCGGTCGCGCAGACCGTGTTCCACAACAAGGCCAACGGCTCGGTGATCAATGTCGACGGGAAGGCCGTGGGCAGCAGCCTGATCGGTCAGGCTTTCCAGGACGACAAGGGAAACGCGATCGGAAAGTACTTCCAGTCCCGGCCGTCCTCGGCCGGCACCGGCAACGGGTACGACCCGACGTCGAGCTCGGCGAGCAACCTCGGCCCGGAGAGTGTCGTCGACACCCTGGCCACGGCGGGAAATCCCAGCTCCGCAAAGCAATCCCTGCTCACCGGAGTCTGCTCGCGCTCGGCAGCAGTCGGCCAGTTGGAGGGCGTGGACGGCGGTCGCCCGTACTGCACCGCCGACGGCGTGGGCGCGGTACTGGCCGTGTTCCCGGCCGTCGGCACGCCCGATCACGCGGTCTCGGTCAACCAAGCCTGCCCGGCCAAGCCGTTTCTGACGACCTATCAGGGCGTCCCGGTCACCTGCGCGAACCCGGGCGACGACTACTCGGCCGGGCGCGTCGTCCCGGTCGACGTCGGCCCGGCGCACCCGCAGGTCCCGGCCGACGCGGTCACGGCGAGCGCCTCCGGGCTCGACCCGGACATCTCGGTGGCCTACGCGGAGCTGCAGATCGCCCGGGTGGCCAAGGCCCGCAACCTGGACCCGCACACCGTGGCGGGGCTGGTGGCGAAGTACACAACCGGGCGAGCACTCGGCTTCATGGGCGATCCAGTGGTGAACGTTCTCGAACTGAACCTGGCGCTGGATCAGCGGAATTCGTAAGGATCCTCTCGTGCCTGATCCCGCCGAACCCGCCGTACGGGGCCGCCTCCGAGTTTTCCTCGGGGCGGCCCCTGGCGTCGGCAAGACCTACTCGATGCTGGCCGAGGGCCGTCGGGCGCTCGAGCGCGGGCGCGACGTCGTGATCGGGATCGTCGAGACCCACGCCCGCCCGAACACCGCGTCGCTGCTCGACGGTTTCGAGGCCATTCCCCGTCGGATCGTCCATTACCGCGACACCGAACTGACCGAACTCGACGTGGCGGCGGTGCTCGCCCGCGCCCCGCGGATCGTGCTCGTCGACGAACTGGCGCACACCAACGCCCCCGGCTCCCGCAACGAGAAGCGGTGGGAGGACGTCGAGGAACTGCTCGAGGCAGGCATCGACGTCGTCACCACGGTCAACATCCAGCACCTGGCCTCGATCAACGACGTGGTCGCCGAGATCACCGGGGTGCAGCAGCGCGAGACCGTGCCCGACGAGGTGGTCCGCGCGGCCGCGCAGGTGCAGCTGATCGACATGTCCCCGGAGGCGCTGCGCCGCCGGATGGCACACGGCAACATCTATCCGCCCGAGCGCATCGACGCCGCGCTCGGGAACTACTTCCGCATCGGCAATCTGACGGCCCTTCGGGAACTGGCGTTGCTGTGGGTGGCCGGCAAGGTCGACACCGAACTCGATCGGTACCGCGCCGAGCACGGGATCCGGGCCACGTGGGAGGCCCGGGAACGGGTCGTGGTCGCGCTGTCCGGCGGGCCGGAGGGGGAGAACCTGATCCGGCGCGCGGCGCGCATCGCGGCCCGCAGCACGGGTTCGGACCTGCTGGCCGTGCACGTCACCGCCGACGACGGCCTGACCCGCCCGCACGGGGGCGACCTGGCCCGGATACGTACGCTGGTCGAGGAACTCGGCGGCACCTACCACCAGGTGTTCGGCCACGACGTGGCCCGGGCGCTGATCGATTTCGCCCGGGGCGTCAACGCCACCCAGTTGGTGCTCGGTGCCTCGCGCTCGAGCCGGTTCGCGCACCTGATCAACCCTGGGGTGGCCACCGCCGCGACCGCGTTGTCCGGGTCGATCGACGTACACCTGGTCACCGGCCCGGACGGCCCGAAGGTGCATCGCCCGACCGCGCAGCGCGGGGCGCTGACCGGGCAACGCCTGTTGGCCGGGTGGTTGCTGGCGGTGCTCGGCATGCCTGCGTTGAGCGTCGGTCTGACCCGGACGCGCGGCTCGCTCGGCCTGCCCAGCGACATCCTGCTGTTCCTCGCCGCGGTGGTCGCGGTCGCGCTGGTCGGTGGGTTGTTGCCTGCGCTGACCTCCGCCGTCGGTGGATTCCTGCTGCTGAACTGGTATTTCACGCCACCGCTGTACACGTTCACGATCGGCGACCACGAGAACGTGCTGGCGCTGGTGGTGTTCATCCTGGTCGCCGCGACGGTCAGTGCCGTCGTCGACCTCGCCGCGCGGCGAGCCCGGCAGGCCGCCCGCGCCGGGGCCGACGCGGAGATCCTGGCCGGCCTCGCGGTGCACGTGCTGCGCGGTGAGAACGCCTTGCCGTCGTTGCTGTCCCGGCTGGCGGAGACCTTCGGATTCTCCGACGTGACACTGGTCGAGCGGGTCGGCGATCCGGCGCCCGGCGACCGGGAGGAGCCGTCGGCCTGGCGGGTGCTGGCAACCGTGGGCGCCGGGCCGTGCCAACGTCCGGCCGAAGCCGCGGTGGACGTCGAGATCGACGAACGCACCCGGTTGCTGGCCCGCGGCCGGGTTCCGGCGGCCGGCGACCGGCGCGTTTTGGAGGCCTTCGCGGCCCAGACCCAGTTGGCGTTGCGCCAGCAGCAGTTGCAGGCCGAGGCCGACCGAGCAAGGCCGGTCGTGGCGACCGACGCGCTGCGCTCGGCGGTGCTCGCCGCGGTCAGCCACGACCTGCGCACGCCGTTGGCCTCAGCCCGCGCGGCCGTGGACAGCCTGAACAACCCGCACATCGGCTGGAGCGAGTCCGACCGGGCGGAGTTGTTGGCCACCGCTCGCGAGTCGTTGGTCGAACTCGATCGGCTCATCGCCAACCTGCTCGACATGAGCCGCTTGCAGGCCGGTGCGCTCGGTCTGCACCTGAGCGCGGTCGCGCTCGACGAGGTCGTCCCGCACGCGGTCAAGAGCGCCGGGCCCGAGGCAGCGCGCTTCCGGATCGACGTCCCCGACGACCTGCCGGAGATCACCGCCGACCCGGCTCTGCTGGAACGGATCCTGGTCAACCTGATGACCAACGCGGTGCGGCACACCCCGCGGGGCACCGACGTGCTGGTGGCCGCCAGCCGCCTGGGCGACACCCTCGAGATCCGCGTGGTCGACCGTGGCCCCGGCATCCCGCTCGAGGACTGGAAACGCGTCTTCCTGCCCTTCCAACGCCTCGGCGACACCGACACCAGCACCGGGGTCGGCCTGGGCCTGGCACTGTCCCGCGGCCTGGCCGAGGCCATGGGCGGGACGCTGGAGCCCGAGGAGACCCCGGGCGGCGGGCTGACCATGGTGCTGTCGATGCCCGGGCGCCGCAGCGGCGGGCCGGCCCCGGCGGAGCCCGGCTGATCGAGCGCGTCGCCAAAATGTGACGTCATGCGTCACATTCCGGACCTCTCGACTTGACCGCGCGCCGACGCGAGACTTCTCCTCGGCACCGCTCCCGTGCCAGCAGAAACGCCAGTCCGCAATTCGAACGGTCCATCCGGCCCGCGAGTCCCGGACGTCCGGACCTCGGTCCGGTCGTGCGCGGGCCGGACACGGACCTTCGGTGCGACTGGTAGCTGCGAGTGGCTTGCAGTAAGCCGGTAGCTGCAATCCGATTTCGATGCTGCCATGGCACCTGTGGCACACGGACACGGGCACGGGCATCACGACGACGCGCCGCACGAGGACGAGCACGACCACGAGCCCCGTTCGCTCCGGGCCCGGTTGGCGCACGAGATCGGCGAGTTGTTCGGGGGCCATTCGCACGACCCGGCCGACTCGGTGGACGCCGCGCTGCGCGACGACGCGTCCGGACGGCGGGCGTTGTGGATCAGCCTCGCGGTGCTGGCGGCCACCGCGGCAGGTCAGGCCGTCGTGGCCGCCGCATCCGGGTCGGTCGCACTGCTGGGGGACTGCCTGCACAACTTCGCCGACGCCCTGACGGCCCTGCCGCTGCTGGTCGCGTTCGCGTTGGCGCTGCGTCCGGCCACGCCCCGGTTCACCTACGGCTACGGCCGGGCCGAGGACGTCGCGGGCCTGTTCGTCATCGCGATGATCACGTTGTCCTCGGCGGTCGCCGGTTGGACGGCGGTGCGTCGGCTCACCCATCAGCAGGCCGTGCACCATCTGGCCGCGGTGGCACTGGCCGCCGGGCTGGGTTTCGTCGGCAACGAACTCGTGGCGCGCTACCGGATCCGCGTGGGCAGGCGGATCGGTTCGGCCGCGTTGATGGCCGACGGCCTGCACGCCCGCACCGACGGCTTCACCAGCCTCGCGGTGCTGCTCGGAGCGGCCGGCTCCGGGCTGGGTTGGCGGTGGGCCGACCCGGTGGTCGGGCTGCTGATCACCGTGGCGATTCTCGGGGTGCTCCGCGGCGCGGTCGTTGCGATCGGAGCGCGGCTGCTGGACGCCGTCGACCCCGCGCTGGTGGGCGCGGCGACGCAGGCCGCGGCCGGTGTGCCGGGCGTCGGAGCCGTTCGGGAACTACGGATCCGCTGGGTCGGCCACACGTTGCGGGCCGAGGCGGACATCGACGTCGACCCCGCGCTGTCGGTCGGCGAGGCCCACTACGTGGCGCACCACGTGGAGCGTCATCTGCTGCATGCGTTGCCGCGCCTGTCGGCTGCAACGGTCCACGTCAGTCCGGCGGGCGCGCACGCCCCGTCGGTCACCAGCGGCGCTGGGTCCACCCCGGGCGATTAGTGCGGCGCCGGGTCCACAAACGCGACAGCAGAACCACCGCCGCGACCAGCAGGACCAGGCCGATCAGCCCCGGGACCCGCATGAACATCCGCGAGATCATGTGCCAGATCGCCATGTGGATCAGGAACGTCCCGATGTGGCCGAAGCTGTGGTGACCGAGGCCGCCACCGTGGCCGAACCCCGGTCCCGGCCGGGGAATGCGAAACGCCGTGGTCTGAACGAGCGCGCCGGTGTTCATCTCATCCTCTGCCGGCGCTGCGGAAGGTCCGACACGGCCGACGCCGGACGACCGGCCGTAAGTTCCAACGGTAGCCCGTCGGCGAGCACCGGTCAGCGGGTCGGTCGGAGTCAAAGCGGACGCTCAGGCAGAATCCTCCCCCATGTCGCGTCGCACCGAGATCCGGATGGATTCCGCCGAGGTTGCCGCCTACCTCGCGCGGCAGCAGGTCATCCAGGTGGCCACGATCGGCCCGCGCGGTCGCCCGCACCTGGCGCCGCTCTGGTACGCGCTCCGCGAGCCCGACGCCGGCCGCCCGGTGCTGGTCACCTGGACCTACGCCAAGTCGCAGAAGACGGCGAACCTGCGGCGGGTGCCGGAGGCCACCGTGCTTGCCGAGTCCGGCGACAGCTATCTGGCGCTGCGTGGTGTCTCGATGGAGTGCGACGTCGAGGTCGTCGAGGACTACCAGCAGACCTTCGACATCGGAGTGGCGCTGATCGACCGGTACGGCTCGGCCTACAACGCCGAGCGGTCGGTGATGATCGCCGCGTTCGAGCAGCAGGCCGCCAAGCGGGTCGGGCTGGTGCTGACCGCGACCAAGGTCGTCAGCTGGGATCACTCCAAGATGGGCTGACCGGCGCGTCGTATGGGTCGGGAACAGGCTCACGGCTGGAATCGGTAGCCCATGCCCGGTTCGGTCAGCAGGTGGACCGGGCGGCCCGGGTCGGGTTCCAGCTTGCGGCGCAACTGGGCCAGGTATTGACGCAGGTAGTGCGACTCGTTGCCGGCGTGCGGGCCCCAGACCTGGGTCAACAACTGACGCTGCGTCACAAGCTTGCCTGGATTGCGAAGCAGCAGTTCCAGCAGGTGCCACTCGGTCGGGGTCAGGCGCACCCCGCCGGAGATCGTCTTCGCCGAAAGGTCGATGACGTGCTCGCCGATCGTGGCGGTGGCCGACTGACCGTCCGGAGACACCGCCCGCCGCGTCACGGCCCGGATGCGGGCCAGCAGTTCGTCGATGTCGAAGGGCTTGGTGACGTAGTCGTCGGCGCCCGCGTCCAGCGCCTGGATCTTGTCGCCGCTGCCGGTGCGCCCGGACAGCACGAGGATCGGCACGCTGCTCCAGCCGCGCAAGGCCTGGATCACCGCGATGCCGTCGAGGTCCGGCAGGCCGAGATCTAGCACGACGACGTCGGGATGCGTCGCGGCCGCGGCCCGCAGCGCGCCGGCGCCGTCGGCGGCGGTGGCGACGTCGTAGTCCCGCACCGCCAGGTTGATGCGCATCGCGCGCAGGATCTGCGGTTCGTCGTCGACGACGAGGATCCGGGTCATCGGAGCACCTCCGGAGTGGGTGCCTGCTCCGGTTCGGGCGGCGCGCACGGCAGGTCCAAGTACATCGTGCGGCCCCCGCCCGGGGTCGCCATCGCCTCGAGATGTCCGCCGCAGGCCTCCACCAAGCCGCGGGCGACCGCGAGGCCGAGGCCCAACCCGGCGCCTGCGTGCCGGTCGTCGATGCCGTCGAACGGCTCGAACGAGAGCGCGGATCGGTGCCCGGCGGCGTGGTCGACGATGCGCAGCACCACGCGGTCGCCGGCGCGCGTCGCGGTCAGCCGCGGCCGCTGGTCCGGGCCGGCGTGCCCGACCGCGTCCTCCACCAGGTTGCGCAGGGCGCGGGCCAGCAGCGTCGGGTCGGTGAGCACCAACGGGATGTCCTCGGGCAGGTCCAGTTCGATCTCCGGTCGCGGGACTGCGGCCGCGAGTTCCGGCACCGCAGCCGGCCGCAGCAACGGGGTCAGCGTGCCCGCCGAGAGCCGGCTCATGTCGAGCAGGTTCGCGATCTGCGCGGCCAGTCGGTCGGCGCACTCCTCGATGGTCGCCAGCAGCTCCTCCTGGTCGGCCGGCGACCAGGCCACGTCGTGCTGCCGCAGCGACGAGACCGCTGCCTTGATCGGGGTCAACTGGGTGCGCAGGGTGTGGCCGACGGCCGCCAGCAACGCCTCCCGGGCACCCGCGGCGGCGGCCAGGGTCTCGGCCGCGGCGGCCGCGTCGTTACGGCGGCGCCGCTGCAGCGCCGCGCTCGCCTGATAGGCGTAGCCCTCCAGCACCGCGGACGGGATCCGGTCGCCACCGGCGACCCGTAGAGCAAACGGTGGGTCGGCGGGTCGCAACAGGGTCGGCGTGCCGTCAGCAGGCGCGCCCGCGACCCGCATCCACCGCGAGTTGCGCAACTCCAGCAGCTCCCCGTTGGCCCCCCAGCGATCCCGCAGATGCGCGAGCACCGCCGCGGGGTCGTCCCCGTCGGCCAGCACGGTGCGTGCCAGATCGAGCAGGGCCCTCGCCTCGGCCGTCCGGGCCCGCGCGGTTCCAGCCCGCCGGACGGCACGACCGAGCAGCGCTGCTACTGCGGCGACCGCGAACAATGCCGCCGCGGCCGGCAACGTCCCGCCGGGCTTGAGGTCCGGGTACGGCGGGGCCGCGAAACCGGCCGGCGTGGTCCAGCCGATGCCGGCGATCGCGGGCGCCGCGGCCGGGGCGAGGAACGCGACCACGGCGACAACGGCCGCCGCGGCCACGGTGGGCGCCACCAGCCCGGAGCGCCCGTCGCCGGCTGACAGCGCCCAGTCGAGCGCCAGCAACGCCCCGAACCCGGCGGCCACTACGACCGCAGCCGGGACGGGCGCGCGCGGACCCCGTTCGACAGCCATGACCCGCCCAGTTCAACCCCCGAACAGCCACCTGCAGGCGATCTTGAGATTTCATTGAGGGCGGCCGTCCGGATCCCGAGGTCGCATTGAGGGCACACCCGGTGGGGGGTACTTATCGTGGCTCGTCGTGGCTCAATCTTTGGGGAGCCCGCCACGGGGGGCTCGCGTCGGCGTCGTGAAGCGGGTGCTGGTCGGCAGTCCACTGCGCAGCCAGCAGTTGTCGGAAACGCTGCTGCCCAAGTGGCTGGCGCTTCCGGTCTTCGCCTCGGACGCGATCTCCTCGGTTGCCTATGCCACCGAGGAGATCGTGCTGGTGCTGGCCGCCGGTGGCGCGGCCGCGATCGGCTACGCCTCCTGGGTCGCCGCGGTGGTAGCGATGCTGCTCGTGATCGTCGTGGCCTCCTACCGGCAGACCTGCTACGCCTACCCGAACGGTGGCGGCGCGTTCGCGGTCAGCCTTGAAAACCTCGGCGAGAACGCCGCACTGACCGCTGCCAGCGCATTGCTGGTCGACTACGTGATGACCGTCGCGGTCTCGATAGTGTCCGGCGTGGTCGCGATCACCAGCGCGTTCCCGTCGCTGCAACAGCACGCGGCCGCGATGTCGGTGGGCTTCGTGCTGTTGCTGGTGGTCGCGAATCTGCGCGGTGTGCGGGAGTCCGGGCGGGCCTTCGCGGTGCCGACCTACCTGTTCATCGTGCTGACGTTCCTGATGTTCGCGGTCGCCGCGGTTCGCGACGTGCTCGGTGACCTGCCGCAGGCCGCCACCGCCGGGCAGCAACTGGTTCGCACGGAACACATCGGCGGGGTCTTCACAGTTCTGCTGTGCCTGAAGGCTTTTGCCTCCGGCTGCACCGCACTGACCGGGGTCGAAGCGGTCAGCAACGGGGTGCCCGCATTCCGCAAACCCAAGGCGCGCAACGCCGCCCTGACCCTGATGGCGATGGGCGCCCTGGCCGTTTCGATGTTCGTCGGCATCACCGTGTTGGCGCTGCACCTGCATGCGCGCGCGCAGGAATCCGGGAACCCGTCGGTGATCTCGCAATTGGCCGCGTCGACTTTCGGTGGGCACAACCCGCTCTACTACGCCTATCAGGCCGCGACCGCGGGGATCCTCGTGCTGGCCGCGAACACCGCGTTCAACGGGTTCCCGGTGCTGTCCTCGATCCTCGCGCAGTCCCGCTACCTGCCCCGGCAGTTGCGGCACCGCGGAGACAAACTTGTGTTCAGCAACGGGATCGTGCTGCTCGGCGGGTTCGCCGCGGCCTTGATCGTCGGCTTCAACGCCGACATCGACAAGCTCATCCAGCTCTACATCATCGGGGTGTTCACCAGCTTCACGCTGTCCCAGGCCGGGATGGTTCGCCACTGGAACCGGGCGCTGGCCGTGGCGGATCCGGCGCGGCGGGCGCGGATCCACCGGTCGCGGGCGGTGAGCGGCGTCGGAGCGGTGGCGACCGCGACCGTGCTGATCGTCGTGCTCTACACGAAGGTCACGCACGGAGCCTGGCTGGCGATCCTGGCGATGATCTCGCTGTTCGCGATGATGAAGTCGATCCGCCGGCATTACGCGCACGTCAGTGCCGAACTCGCGCTGGACGACGGCGAGGCTCTGCGGCTGCCCTCGAACACTCGCGCGGTGGTGCTGGTCTCCCAACTGCACAAGCCGACGATGCGTGCGCTGGCCCAGGCCCGGGCGGCCCGGCCCACGTCGCTGGTTGCGCTGACCGTCAACCTGGACGTGGAGGGCTCCGCGCAGCTGCGCGAGGACTGGGAACGGGCCGGCCTGGACATTCCCTTGGTGGTGCTGGATTCCCCGTACCGGGAGATCGTCCGCCCCGTCCTGGAGTATCTGCGCGGGCTGCACCGCGCCGGCCCGCGCGATGTGGTCACCGTGTTCATCCCCGAGTACGTCGTCGGCCGCTGGTGGGAGCAGCTGCTGCACAACCAGAGCGCGCTGAGGCTGAAGGCCCGCCTGCTGTTCGAACCAGGCGTGCTGGTGACCAGCGTCCCGTATCAACTGCGCTCCTCGGCGCGAACCGCGGCGGCCGAGGATCCGACCACCGTGGCCTGACGCTGCGTCAGAGGATGTCGGTGCCGTACATCTCCCCGAGCGGGTCGGCGAGCAGCTCCAGCCGCGCGCCGTCGGGGTCGCGGAAGTACAGCGAGACGTCGCTGTGCACGGTGTGCTCAATGCCGGCCTCGGCCAGTCGATCCGCTGCGGCAGCCCACTTGTGCGGGCTGACTGAGATCGCGATGTGGTGCAGCCCGCCGAGCACCTCGGCGTAGCCGCCGACGTCGAGCCCGGGGAAGTCGAAGAACGCCAGGAGGTTGTCGTTACCCAGGTCGAAGAAGAAGTGGGTGGACCCGGGGTAGTCGCGGTTCTCCATCACCTCGACCAACGGGAATCCGAGGATGCCGTCGTAGAACCGCACCGTGGTCTCGACGTCGGAGGACAGCAGCGCCACGTGATGGATGCCGCGGGCAGTGCTCGGTGAGCGATCAGCACGGGACTTCAGGTAGCTGTCCGCGATCTGTTCCCGCCGGGCCGCAAGGGCCTCGAGGTCCAAGGTGGTCATCCCCGACCCTGTCCGGCGCGATTCGCGCGTGTCAAGGCCGGGCCGAGACCGGGAACGATCACCCACGTCGCTCGAGGCAGCGCAAGCCCCGCCGACGTAAGCTCGGTCCCGACGCGGGAACACCCCGCGCCCCGTCGGCCGCACGGCGGGATCGACTCGCGCGGCGGTTGTTTCAAGAGGAGATGCAGTGGCCATGGCTGACGTGGAGACCATCGACGCGGCGCACTCCCGCCTGCAGGCACAGGCGGACCAGACACTGGCGACGATCCGGACGCTGAGCACGAAGCTCCAAGGGGCCGCGGCGGGTGGCGACACGCTGGCTCGGGAGTGGAATTTGGACCTGCGCGAGATCGCGCTGGCCATCCAGGCCGAGCAGCAACAGGTCGGCGCGCTCGTCCAGGCATTGCACGACTTCGTGGTCAACAACGCCCACCAACCGGTCGCCGCTGCCCCGTACCAGCAGCAGGCCTACCAGCAGCAGGCCTACCAGCAGCCGCAGTACCAGCAACCGCAGTACCAGCCGCAGCCCCAGTACCAGCAACCGCAGCAGGGTGGTGGCGGCGGGCTGCTGGGCCGGTTCATGGGCGGCAGCTTCGGCAACGCGTTGGCTCAGGGCGCCGGGATGGGCATCGGATTCGGGATCGGCGAGAGCATCATCGACGACATCTTCTGACGTCTCGTCAGCTGGGCGGCAACGGATCCTCCGGGCGGGCCACGACTTCGGTCGTGGGCCGCCCAGCCGCGTTCCGGGCGGGGCCCGTCCGGGCGCGCCCGGGCCCCCGACCCGGGTGTGGTGGGGACCGTGGGCGCCGCCTAGGGTGTTGGAAACGATTATCACTAGCGGCTGCCCTGGTCGGCCCGGACCGGGTGATTCGCGCGGTAGTCGCCGACTTTGCGTATCCGGGTTGCAAACCGGGCGCTGCAGGACGGGTCGGGTGCGTAACAGTTCCCGGAAAGGTCGCGAGCGGCGAGGAGATCGACCATGCATTCCCCCCCACGGGTTCCGGCCGTCGCGCGGGTCCTGGCGGGCTCCGCCGCGATCGCGACGCTGCTGGCCGGCACCGTCGGGCTTCCGGGCGGGTCGGCCCGGGCGGCCACGCCGGGGACCTCGACCGGCGCCGCGGACCCGCAGCCCGCTCCCGACGGCATGCTGCCCGCCTTCCTCGGCCCGAACCTGACGTTCCGGCTGTCCCCGCAACTGGCCGCGATGCTCGGCACGGCGACGATCTCCGCGACCCACCTGGCTGACCTGCGCAAGACACTGGCGCGCCCGGAGTTGTCCGGGGAGAAGACCCCGCCGGTGGGCACGACCCTGCTGTGGCCGGCCCTGGACATGGCCAAGGGCATCGGCCCGGGGGTCTACCTGAAGCCGTACACGCTGCGCGCGGTGGGACAGAAGATCGAGGTCTGGGTTGCCTCCGGGTGCGACGCGGTCGCCTGCGGCACGCACTTCCCGGCAGGCGACTGTCGCGACGCCGACGTGCCGGGCAGCACCGACGTCACCGACGCCGAGGTCGAGGGCCTGATCAAGCAGTTCGACGACAACATGTATCCGAAGGAGACCGCGGCGTTCTCCACGCCGCCGGACCACAACGGGAGCGCGACGGTGCCCGGCGTCGCGGGCATCGGACTCGACTTCGCCGGCGCCGGCGACCACACCGTCACGCTGGTTGACAACGTCCGCGACCCGAACTTCTACGAGTTCCCGAAGAACCAGTCCTACGTGGCCGGCTTCTTCGCGCCGATCTTCAACCAGCTCACCGACCGCAACGTGATGACGGTCGACGCCTACGACTGGGCGCACCGCACCGGCGCGCACCCGTCGAACAACCCGTCCGCCGACCTGTGCCGGTCGCGCCCGGCGCACCCGTTCCTCTACGAGTCGACGTTCGGCCACGAGTGGCAGCACCTGCTCGAGTCCTACCAGGACCCGAACGAGGCGACCTGGGTCAACGAGGGCCTGTCGATGTTCGCCGAGGCGCTCGACGGCTACACCGACACCCGGCTGAACATCACCCAGCCCGGGGCGCAGCCGCAGCTGCTGTGCTTCCAGGGCTACGGCACTGTGCAGGGGCCGTCGAACCCGAACCCGCACGCCTGCGGCGGCCCGCAGAACTCACTGACGATGTGGGGCGACGAGGGCCAGGGCTCGGAGATTCTCTCCGACTACGGCAACGCCTGGTCGTTCATGCTCTACTGCTTCGACCGCTTCGGGCTCGGGTTCATGAGCGGGCTGCACCGCGACGGCAAGAACCAGGGGCTCGCAGGTGTCCAGGCCCAACTCGACAAGTTCGCCCCCGGCACCAAGGTCGGCGACCTGCTCCACCAGTTCCAGCTGATGAACCTGATCGACCACTACGCCAAGCGCGGCAAGGTCACCGGCATCTCCCGCGCGGACGTGACCGCGAAGGATCTCGACGCGACGCTGAACCTGGCCAACCCGACGTCCTACGACCTGCCGGGCGCGGCGCCGAACGGCGCGGACTACGTCCAGTTGCGCGACGCCAGCCGCATGATCGCCGGCTCGGAGTTGAAGTCGGTGATGTTCACCGGCGAGAAGACCGTGATCCCGTCGCCGGCGGACCCGAACGACCCGACCTCAGCGCTGAGCGGCGCGCCCGAGGCGGGCGCCGTCAACGGCTGGTACGTGAGCCTGGTCGGCATCGAGGCGAAGGGCAACCGGGTGTTGGTGCGCTCGCACGACGGCTTCGACTGGACGCCGGACGCGAAGACGCTCGCGGAGTTCCGGGACTTCCCCGTGGTGGTCGCGGTCGTCTCTCACGCCGACCCCACCGACAGCGACCCGAGCACCGAGGCCTACGCGCACTACTCGCTGAAGGTGAACGGGAATGTGCAGCCGGGCGGCTGACCGGAATCAACCGCCGTCCATATACGACAGGTAGTCATGCCATTACGGTCAGTTCTCAACTGACTGACGTGTGGCAATTTGCGGTGATGAAGTGACTGTTCGGACGCGAGGTTTTTGATCTTCGAGGGTGACGCGGAATAGCGGGCGCCGGCGAGAGTGGATCTTGCCGGGGGGCACCGCACATCGTCACCTGGAGGATTCGTGCCAAGCATCAAACGGACCGCCGCCGCCGCGTTCGTCGGCGCTGCGATCGTCGCTGTGGGCGCCGTGCCTGCGAGCGCGGCCTCGGTGGAGTCGCAGGCGGCCGTGCCGAGCCTGGCGCCGGCGTGGCATCACCACCACCACGGCTGTTGCCACCCGCACCACGAGGCGTGCTGGGAGTCCTGGCGCTGCGACATGTACGGCGGCTTCGCGCCGTACTGGGGCGGCGGGGACTGCGGCTGCGGGGACTTCGGCTGGCTGGACGACAGTTGGGACCTGGGCTGGGGCTTCGGCGGTTTCGGCGGTTTCGGGGACTTCGGCGGCCACGGTTTCGGCGGTCACCTCTTCCCCTGAGCCGCGGTAACTCGACTCAAGGCGATGGGGCGGGACCAAGTCTGGTCCCGCCCCATCGAAGTCCTGATCCCCCTCGCCACGGCCGTCGGTCGGCGGACCGGGCGGTCGGTTCGGACTGGCACCGACCGCTTTTGACGACCTTGTGACGCAGCGTCAGCGCGCTGTGTCAGCCTGTGCGACCGAACTGCTGCGGAATCGGGCCGGCCACCATCGTGCCCTGCATGAGAGCCATGACCTCGCTCTCCCGGAACCGGCGGTGGCCCCCGAGAGTGCGGATCGAAGTGAGCTTTCCGGCGTTAGCCCAGCGAGTAACGGTCTTCACGTCGACCCGGAAAACCGCAGCCACCTCGGCCGGAGTCATGAGGCGGGTGTCGGTCGAGTCGTTGGTCATCGTCGTCATACCCCTTTGACGACGGACGCATCATTCCGGTTCCCCACAAAAACACCCGGATTCCGGCCAATCAGTGCGTAGATCATCAAGAGCCCGCGGAGGCCTCGGCGGCCCGCGATTCGGGCGAGACCGTCGGACGGGGCAAGCGGGGCGGTTCGACCGGCGCCGGCGCGTCGTCGGACTCCTCCACCGCGGTTTCCTCCACGGAGGTCTCGTCGTCCAGCAGCGCCAACTCGAGCAGCTCGTCGGCGAGTTCGTCGTCCTCGACCTCGGCCAGCAGGCGGGTCAGGTCGACCCGCAGCGAGTCGACGAGCGGCGCGGTCGGGGTCCCGGTCCGGACCAGGAAGTACCCGGACTCCAGCAGCCAGCGGCACAGCTCCTCGGCAAGCTTGTCGTCCTCCACGAACTCGGCGCCGACACAGGCCAGCAACTCGACGACGTGCGGGGCAACCCGGCCACGCGCACTGTGCACCTGGTGTTCCTCGGCGACGGCCACGAGGCCGCCGAAGTGGGCCGCCTCGGCGAACAAGGAGCGGTAGCCGCCCAGGTCGTGGCCGACGATCTCGCGGACCAGGTGGACCACCGTGTCGGCCAGCGCGGCCGCGACGGTGAGCGTGTCCGGCCCGAGCGCGGGGCGCAGTTCCATGGCCATTGCCACCAGATCCACGGCGCTGCGCTGGAAGGCGTGCAGACGGGGTCCGGGCACGCGGGCGGCGCCGAGCGCGGGCGGACGGACCTCGAGGACGGCGGTGCGGGTACTCGGGCTCGGCACTGGATCCCCCAACTGTCGCCGCGGGTGGTGCCAAGCGGCCCGGGCTGCGGCGACGGACGCCCGGGCACGACTCAACCAGTGTTGTGGTTGTCGGCATCGGGGCGGCTCCGATCCACCCGTTCGGCTGAATCGGCACCCCGGGGCCCGGACGAGTCCGGGCGAACCCGGTCAGACAGCGAAGTCGAAACCGCCGGGTCGGCCCGTGCGATCGGCCAGCAGCCCGGCCAGCGTGGACAACGCGACCTCGGCCGGGGACCGCGAGCCGATGTTCAGCCCGATCGGCCGGTGCACCCGGGCGATCTCCTCCGGTGCGACCCCGAGCTCGGTGAGCATCGCGACGTGCGGACCGACTTGCCGCGGGTTACCGACGACCCCGACCCAGCGCGCCGGCGCCGCCAACGCGTCGCGCAGCACGATCCCGAGGTCGTCGCGGTGATGGTCGGTGACCACCACGTCGGTGCCGGTGTCGCCGGCCGCGGCGCCGACCGTGGACAGCACCTGCCCGGCCCAGCTCACGGCCTCGGCGGCCAACGCGGCGTCCGGTTCGACGACGCTGACCCGGTAGTCGCAGGCCGCCGCGAACGTCGCGAGGTGCCGGGAGATCTGCCCGGCGTAGACGAGGATCAGGCTGCGCGTCTGTGGCGAGGCGGTGTCCGGGGCGCCGTGGGCGACCAGGCAGGCGTCGGGGACGGCAGTGCTCGCGGGGGCGTCCGGTGCCATGGCTCCACTCTGCCCCAGCCACCGGACGGCTGCGAGAGGCGGGCCGTCGCCCGATCATCGATGATCGGGCGGGGCTCTCTCATACGCGGGCGGGGGCACTCTCATACGCGGAGCGGGGCTGTCCGGATGCTGCGGGTCAGACTCGGCTGAGGGTCGGCTCCGAGCCGGCGGGCAGTTCGTAGCGCAGCACGTGCACAGACGCGTCGAGGACGGCCTCGCTCAGCTCCACCGGGCGAGCACCGGCCCGGGCCAGCCTCCGGACGACCAGCACCGGCGCCCCGGCCGACAACCCCAGCTGCTCGGCCTCCACCGGGATCGCCGGCCTCGCCCGGACGTCCTCCCGGAAGTTCGTGGGCGAGAGCCCGAGCGCGGCCAGGCAGCCGTAGACGCCGCCCGGGCCGGGGTCGGGCGCGGTGGCGCGCGTCCCCTCGACCAGCGCCCGGGGCAGCCAGGAGACGGTCAGCGCCACCGTCCGGCCCTCCAGCGTGGATCGGCCGGACCGGGCCCAGACCTCCGCGCCCGGCGGTAGCTCCAGGGCCTCGGCCACGGCCTCGGTGGCCCGGTCCAGCCGGACCCCCAGGCCTTCCACCTGCAGTTCTGTGCTCGCGGCCTGCTCATTCCAGGCCGCCTCGCCCCGCAGCCAGGGCATTGTGGCCAGCCAGCCGAGCTCGTCGCGGACGATCGGGCGCAGGTTGCTGACGTAGACCCCGGAGCCGCGCCGGGCGATCGCCAGGCCCTCCCGCTGCAGTTCGGCCAAGGCCTGCCGCACTGTCATCCGGGCGACCTTGTACCGCGCCATCAGGTCGTTCTCACCGGGCAGCGGCCGCCCGGGCTCGTAGTCGCCCCGCCGGATGCCGCCGCGCAGGTCGTCGGCGATCCGGCGGTACTTGAGCGGCTTACGACCGCTCGTGCCGGTTCCGTCGGGCCGGTTCGAGTCCGCCTCGTGCACGGCAGAAAGGGTACGAGCGGGGAGATTCCAGGCAAAGTGGGCACCGAAGTACCTGAACGCCCCTTGACACTCGCATGGGTTGTTTTTCTAATCCCTCTAGAGAAGCAGTGCACTGCCGGACATTGGGGAGAGTTCGTGAGACGGGCCGGTCGAGTCGAGAACGCGAGTGGCGGGCTGCCGCCGGCGGCGTTCCGCCCGGCGGACCGACCCACGATCGCCCGGCAGGCCGGGCCCAGCGAGGCGCCCGACGAGATCGACCTGTGGTCGATGCCGGCCCTCCCGGAGATCGACTGCGACGACGAGAATTGCCGGCCCTGCCGACGCCGGGAGGAGCCGGGCCTGCGCTGGTGGACGGTGGTGATGCGCCCGTTCAGCCCGGTCGACGTGGCCCTGGCGCTGTCGGTGGTGGTCCTGCTCGTCGCGATGGTGGTCGTCGCTATCGCGCTCACCAGCCACGTCTGAGCCGCACGGTCGGCCCCGGATCGGGCTCTCGCTCCGTTCCGGCAGGATGGTCACGTGTTCCGGACGAGCGTCGGCCGACGCGGCAACTACGGGGTCGAGACCCCGGTCGTACCAGCGGTGCAGGCCGCGTTGGCGCTCGTACTGCTCAACATGGGCTACCAACGGGTCGGCTCGAAGCACGACCCCCAGGGTTGGTGGTTGATCGGCTCCGGCGGGATCCTGCTGATCATCGCGCTGGGCTACCTGCACGCCGCGCGGCGCGGGAAGTTCCTGGTGTGGTCGAAGCTCCTGGGCGAGCTCAACCTGACCGGGGCCGAGCAGGTGCTGGACCTGGGCTGCGGGCGCGGGGCGGTAACCACCCTGGTGGCTGCCCGGCTGACCACGGGCAAGGTTCTCGGGATCGACGCGTGGCGCTCGCGCAGCCTTCTGACCAGCAACAAAGGCGGCTCGGAGGACCAGATCGCCCGACGCAACGCCGACGCGGAGGGCGTGTCCGACCGCGTCGAGTTCCGGCAGGGCGACATCACCGACCTGCGGATGCCCGGCAACCAGTACGACTTGGTGGTCTCCGGGCTGGGGATCAGCGCGATACCCAACGCCGAGGGGCGGCGGGCCGCCGTCGAGGAGGCGGTCCGGGTCACTCGTCCGGGCGGGCGGGTGCTGATCGCCGACATCCGGCACACCAAGGACTACGCGGCCAAGCTGGCCACGCTCGGTTGCGAGCAGATCGAGAGCCGGTCGCTGGGCTGGGAGGCCTGGTACGGCGGGCCCTGGCTGTCGACGATTCTCGTCTCGGCCCGTAAGGCAAAAGCCTGACCGGTTGACGCCGAACGGGGTGCCGCCCGCAGTGGGCGACACCCCGTCGAGGGTCGGGGGTTCAGAGCTGGGCGAGCACGTTCTCGCAGGCCGAGACCGAGATGGAGGACGGGCTGTCCTCGATGTCGAGCTTGGAGATCACGCCGTCTTCGATGACCGCGGCGTAGCGCAGGGAGCGCTTGCCCAGACCGAAGCCGGAGCCGTCGAAGGACAGGCCCATGGCGTCGGCGAAGGTGCCGTTGCCGTCGGCGAGCATCGTGATCTTGCCCTTGGCACCCTGCGACTCGGCCCACGCGTCCATGACCCACGCGTCGTTGATCGCCACGCACACGACCTTGTCGACGCCCTTGCCGGCCAGCTGATCCGCGCCCTTCACGAAGCTGGGCAGGTGAGCCTTGCTGCAGCCCGGGGTGAACGCACCCGGGACGCCGAACAGCACGACCTTGCCGGAGCCGAGGACGTCGCCGGTGCTCACCGACTCCGGAGCACCGCTCTCGCCGAGGACCTTGACCTCGACGTCGGGGATCTTGTCGCCAACCGCAATCGTCATGCCGCTCTCCTGATAGCTCGTGGACACCTCACCTGCGGCCGACCCTAACCGCCGGCGCCGAATGCTGCCTCAGCGGCCGCCCAGGGCCGTGCGGGCCAGCGATCCGGCCTGCTGGCCGTAGCCACCGCCGAACAGGGCCGCGTGCACCAGGACCGGATGCAGTTGGTGGAGCGCGACCCGGGAGCGCCAGCCCTCCGCGAGCGGGAACGCGGCGTCGTAGGCGGCCACGATGCGCTCCAGATGCGGTGCCCCGAACAGCGCGAGCATCGCCAGGTCGGTCTCGCGGTGGCCGCCCTGGACCGCCGGGTCGATCAGGTACGCCGGCCCGGCGGCCGACCAGTGCACGTTGCCTGACCACAGGTCGCCGTGCAGCAGGGCGGGCGACTCGACGGGGCCGGCCAGGACATCCAGCAGCCCCGTCACCCGTTTCACAAAGGCCGCGTCCCGCACCTCGATCCGGCCGAGGTCGAACGCGGCCTTCAGCGCGGGCCCGATCCGTTGCTCGGCGTACAGCTCCGGCCACGAGTCGACCGGCCGGTTGGGCATCCGAAGCGAACCGATATGGCCGCTGCCGCTGCCGCTGCCGTCCCCGTCGCCGCCGAAGTGTGGGGGGTGGCATGCATGGGTGACCGCCAGGGCGGCGCCGAACGCCTCGGCCGCCTCCGGGGTGGGCCTGCCGGGCTCGATCCACTCCAGCACCAGTGCGTCGTCGGTCACCGCCAGCACCTGAGGAACCGGTGCCCCGCCGGCCGCGCCGAGCTTCTCGAGCCCCGCGGCCTCGGTGTGGAAGAAGTCGGGCGGGGCGCCCGGACGGGTCTTGAGGAATGCCGTGCGGCCGTCGTCCAGCCGCAGGCGGTGGGCCTGGCAGATGTCGCCCCCGCTCACCGCGTTCGCTGCCGTCACCGCGGCGCCGAGGATGTCGGCCAGCCCGTCGGGGATCATGCCGGCGACACCGTGCGGCGCAGTTCGGCGACCAGAGTGTCGGCGGCCCGCTCGACCTGGTCGAGAACTCCCTCGAAGTCCGACCGGTCGCCGTAGTACGGGTCGGGTACCTCGGCCGGGTCGTCGAACAGCCGGATCGTCGCCGCCGAGCCGGGCGGGGCGAGCCGCCGCAGATCGAGGAGGTTGGCGGCGTCCATGGCCAGCACCAGGTCGACGTCGGGGAAGTCGCCCGAACGGAACTGCCGGGCCCGATGCTCGTCGGGGTAGCCGCGGGACACCAGCGCGGCGCGGGCGCGCCGGTCGGCGCCCGACCCGACGTGCCAGTCGCCGGTGCCGGCCGAGATGATCTCGACGTCGACCAACCTGGCCGCGGCAACCTTGCTGCGCAGGACCGCCGCCGCCATCGGGGAGCGGCAGATGTTGCCCAGGCACACGACCGCGATTCGGTACGTCACCCGCCAATGATCCACGGCCGCCGGCGGGCTCGACCGGTGGGCCGGCGCATGGCGGGTAGTGTCGGAGGCACATCGCGGGAGCTCGGGTCGGACCGGGCTGAGAGGGCGGCTGCCGACGCCGCCGACCGCCTGAACCTGACCGGGTAATTCCGGCGTAGGGAGCTGATGGTGACCGCCCTTTCCGAACGTGTCGAGCAGACCGCCGCTTTCCGCAAGACCTATCTGGTGGGTTCGCGCGAGGACCTGCGGGTGCCGATGCGTGAGGTCGCGCTTACCAATGGCGACCGGGTGGTGCTCTACGACACCTCGGGCCCCTACACCGATCCGGGGGTCGACACCGACATCGAGCGTGGCCTCGAGCCGTTCCGCGAGCGCTGGATCGCCGAGCGCGGGGATACGCAGGCCTACCAGGGCCGGGTCCCCCAGCCCGTCGATGACGGCTATGCGGACGCGGCCCGCCGCGATCGTGGGCTGGCCGGGCTCGACGCCGTCTTCAGCGGCGGACGCGAGCCCCGTCGGGCGCTGCCCCGCGGGACCGCCGTGACGCAGCTTGCCTATGCCCGGCGCGGGCTGATCACCGCGGAGATGGAGTTCGTCGCCCTGCGCGAGGGCGTCGAGGCCGAGTTCGTGCGCGAGGAGATCGCCCGCGGCCGGGCGATCCTGCCGGTCAACATCAACCACCCGGAGAGCGAGCCGATGATCATCGGCCGTAACTTCCTGGTCAAGATCAACGCCAACATCGGCAACTCCGCGGTGGCCTCCACGATCGCGGAGGAGGTCGAGAAGATGACCTGGGCGACCCGCTGGGGCGCCGACACGGTCATGGACCTCTCCACCGGGCGGAACATCCACACCACCCGGGAGTGGATCATCCGCAACTCCCCGGTCCCGATCGGCACCGTGCCGATCTACCAGGCCCTGGAGAAGGTCGACGGCAAGGCCGCCGAACTGTCCTGGGAGATCTACCGGGACACCCTGATCGAGCAGTGCGAGCAGGGTGTGGACTACTTCACCGTGCACGCCGGCGTGCGCCTGGCCTACGTCCCGCTGACCGCCAAGCGCAAGACCGGGATCGTCTCCCGCGGCGGATCGATCATGGCCGCGTGGTGCCTGGCGCACCACCAGGAATCGTTCCTGTACACCCACTTCGCCGAGATCTGCGAGATCCTCAAGCAGTACGACGTCTCGTTCTCCTTGGGCGACGGCCTGCGCCCGGGCTGCACCCACGACGCCAACGACGAGGCACAGTTCGCCGAGCTGCGCACGCTCGGGGAGCTCACCAAGATCGCCTGGGAGCACGACGTCCAGGTGATGATCGAGGGCCCCGGCCACGTAGCGATGAACAAGGTCAAGGAGAACATGGACCTCCAGTTGGAGGTCTGCCACGAGGCGCCGTTCTACACCCTCGGCCCGCTGGTCACCGACATCGCGCCGGGCTACGACCACATCACCTCCGCGATCGGCGCGGCGATGATCGGCTGGTTCGGCACCGCGATGCTGTGCTACGTCACCCCCAAGGAGCATCTGGGCCTGCCCGACCGCGACGATGTCAAGACCGGTGTGATCACCTACAAGATCGCCGCGCACGCCGCGGACCTGGCCAAGGGCCACCCGGGTGCGAGCGCGTGGGACGACGCACTGTCCGAGGCCCGGTTCGACTTCCGCTGGCAGGACCAGTTCAACCTCGCCCTGGACCCGGATACCGCTCGGTCCTTCCACGACCAGACCTTGCCTGCCCAGGCCGCCAAGACCGCGCACTTCTGCTCGATGTGCGGCCCGCACTTCTGCTCCATGAAGATCACCCAGGACGTCCGCAAGTTCGCCGCGGAGCAGGGAATCGCGGAGTCTGACGCAGTGTCAGCAGGCATGGCCGCCAAGGCCGCGGAGTTCCGCGCGAACGGCGACCGGGTCTACCTGCCGCTCGCCGACTGACCGACGTCCACCCGCCCTCCCGACAGGAACCAACTTCTGCTGCCTGTCCCACCTATGGGGACGCGGGAATAGGTGGGACAGGCAGCAGAAGTGCGGGATGGGGGGCGCGCCGGGGCGATCTCGGGGTTGGTCAGCGGCTTTCGAGGTCGTCCGGCAGCAGGACGTTGATCAGCCACGAGACGAAGCTGACGACCAGGCCGCCGACCAACGCCGGTTTGAAGCCGTCCACATGGAACGGCACGTTCAGGGCGTCGCAGATGCCGCTGGTGATCAGCAGCATCAGGGCGTTGATCACGAAGATGATCAGGCCCAGCGTGAGGATGAACAACGGCAGCGAGAACAGCTTCACGATGGGCTTCACAATCGTGTTCACCACCGCGAAGATCGCGGCGACCACGATGATGACGGTGACCCGTTGGCCGAACGTGCCGTTGCCGGCGTGCGGGCCCTTGTCCAGGGCGATGCCGTGCACGGCGCCGGCGGCGACCCACAGGGCGGCGCCGTTGACGGCGAGTCTGATCAGCACACTTCGCATGCGCGAATCGTGCCATGCGGCGGCCGCGGGCCGGTGCAGCCGAGCCTCCTAGTGTTGGCGCAGCGAGGGAGACATCAATGGTGGACGGACCCCGACTGCGCCCGGCGATCACCGGCATCCCCGGCTACGTGCCCGGCCGGATGCCCGCGGGCGGTGCGGCCTTCAAGTTGTCGTCGAACGAGAACCCGTACCCGCCGCTGCCGGCCGTGCTCGAGGTCGTGGCCAACGCCGCGACGAGTGCCAACCGGTACCCGGACATAACAGCCGGTGCGCTGGTCGAGGCGTTGACGAAGCGGTTGGACGTGCCGGCCGAGCATCTGGCCTTCGGTACCGGCTCGGTCGGGGTTGCCCAGCAGTTGTTGCAGGCGACCGCGGCGGCCGGCGACGAGGTCCTCTACGCGTGGCGGTCGTTCGAGGCCTATCCGATCCTCGTGCAGATCTCCGGAGCCGACTCGGTCCGCGTGCCGGTGACCGCCGACGGTCGCCATGACCTGTCCGCGATGGCCGCCGCGATCACCGACCGGACCCGGCTGGTCTTCCTGTGCAGCCCGAACAACCCGACCGGTCCGGCGATCCGGCGCGGTGAGCTGGAGGAGTTCCTCGACGCGGTGCCGACCGACGTGCTTGTGGTGCTCGACGAGGCCTACCGCGAGTTCGTCACCGATCCGGAGGTGCCGGACGGCGTCGACGTCTACCGCATCCACGGCAACGTCGCGGTGCTGCGCACGTTCTCCAAGGCCTACGGGCTGGCCGGCCTGCGGGTCGGGTACGTGGTCGCCAATGCCCCGGTCGCTGCCGCGGCCCGGGCATGCGCGGTGCCGTTCGGGGTCTCCACGCCGGCCCAGGTCGCCGCGGTCGCCTCGTTGGCGGCCGAGGAGGAATTGCAGGCCCGGGTCCGTGATCTCGTCGCGGAAAGAACCCGGGTGTCGACCCGATTGCGGGCGCAGGGTTGGGACATTCCCGACGCACAGGGCAATTTCGTCTGGCTGGCACTCGGTGACCGTACGGCGGAATTCGCCGCGGCCTGCGAACAGGCCGGGGTGATGGTGCGGCCGTTCGGCACCGAAGGGGTCCGGGTCACGGTCGCCACCCCGGATGTGGACGACCGGTTCTTGGCCGTGGCCGCCCGGTTCGCCTGACGGTCATGCCGCCCAACGGGTGATTTTGACCGACCGATCACCTTGCCCTGAAAGGGTTTTGACGCCCGCAGGCAAGCCCTGCCGACCGGCGCCCGCGGCCGGTAGGTAACGGACAGGGCCGGACGAGTCGGGCCGGCGGATCCCGATATGTCCGAAGTTGTCGCCGGAGTCCGGACAGGCGGGCGAATGCGGATGAATTCGCCCAGAACGGCGCGCCGAGCGACGGGTCCGACCGGACGGCGGGCCGCAATCCAGGTATGGCGGGAGGACCGGGCGGCTGTTAGACCAATCGCTGTCGGCGGTGTGAAACAGCGGAGGAGCCGCCGGCTCTGGAAACGCTTTTTTGGGGGGCACTAATGCGTCTCGGTTCGAGTTCGGGACAACGCGGCCGTCATGCCGCTCCGTCGCGTGTGGCGCCGGGGATCCGGCGCGCCACCTTGGCTTCGGCGGCAGGAGTCGGCGTCGTCGTGCTCCAGGCTGCGGGTGTCGGCACCGCACAAGCTGCCGAGCGCGCGGTGGGATCGGCGACCAACGGCATCCAGGGCGCGGGCGAGACGTCGCACCCGTCGCTGAGCAAGCTGGTTCCGCGGCGCAGCGCGGGGTCGCGGCCGACTGCCCACCAGGTGCGTCACCACCTGACGACCGAGGCGGCCCAAGAGCTTCCCGACCCCAGCTGGGCACACCTGGCCGCGTCGATGGACGACCCGTCCCCGGCACAGCCCGCAGCGCCCGCTCCGGCTGCGGACAGCACCGCGCAGTCGGACCCCGCCGCTGCTCCGGCGCAGCAGGCTGAGCCCGCGAAGGCGACCCCGTCGCAGGCGGCCCCGTCCCAGGCGGCCCCGTCCCAGGCGACCCCGTCGCAGGCGGCCCCGGCTGCGGAGGCCGCCCCGGCGAACGAGGCGGCGCCGGCCCCGAAGTCGGAGCCACAGGTCGCCCCGGCCGCGTCGACCGCCCCGGCCACGTCGACCGCCCCGGCCACGTCGACCGCCCCGGCCGCTTCCACCGCCCCGGCCACCGACGGATCGTCGGCTGTAGCCACGCGCCCCGCGGCGGTCCGCCGGGCCGCGAACAAGCGCGCCGCGGCTGAACCCGGCTCCAGCGGGGATGCCGGCGTCCTGGAACTCGGCAACGGCGCCGACCCGAGCAACGACGGCGCGGGCCGCCTGGTCTGGGTCGGCCACGAGAGCCACGACACCGTCGCCAAGCACGCGCGGCGCAGCGGACGGCACGCCGCCCGCGACCGGCGCCGGGGCGGGTTGCTCGCCACCGGCACTGCCCACGGCGTCCCGGCAACCGGCGCGGACCCCGTCCGGACCGAATCGCTGCTTGGCGGCACGACTGCGCCCGCCCACAGCACGCCGGCCGATGTCCCGCCCGCCGCCCCGAAGCAGCAGCCGACGGCCCCGGCCCCGGTCGCTGCCCCGGCCGCCCCGGCACCGGACCACACCGCCGGCAAGCCCGCCGCCGTCCCGGCCAAGCCGGCGGTCGACGCCGGGCGGAGCAACTCCACCGGGCGTCACGATCGGTCGGGCTCCCCGTCCTCCGACGACGACAACGCCGCACTGCTCGCGGTGCTCAACCCGTCGAAGGACCGACGTCGGCAGGTTGTCGACGTCGCCAAGCCCGTCCTGCAGCTGATCGACGCCGACGACGAGGGCCTGGTTTCCGGCGAGCCGGTCGAGGACCACAACGTCCCTGGCCTGCTCGTCCAGCACGCCGGGGACAACGTCGCGAAGCAGGTTGACAACCACGACAAGGCGCAGCCGCCGGCGAGCGTGTCCCACGACGGCACGGGTTCGCAGCCGGCGTCCGCGCAGCCCCGGCAGGGACGCAAGCCGACCCTGCTCGACGTGGTCAACGGCGGCGGGCAGCACCCGGACCTCAACGGTCTCATCGAGGCCTTGCACGGACCGGAGAGCACCGGCCACCAGTCCGACGGCACCAAGGCTGCTCCGGCGCAGAAGTCCGGCGAGACCAGGCCCGCTCCGGCCCACAAGTCCGGTGGCCTCGTCAACGGTCTGATCGAGGCGTTGCAGGCCCCCGGCAGCACCGACCACAAGTCCGACGACGCCAAGCCGGCTCCGGCGCAAAGCAAGTCCGAGGACGCGAAGGCTGCTCCGGCCCAGAGCAAGCCCGACGACGCCAAGTCTGCCCCGGCCCAGAGCAAGCCCAGTGGGCACAAGCCGAGCCTGCTCGACCTGGTCAACAGCGCCGGCCAGGACGGCGTCGGACTGGTCGACAAGATCGGCCGCGGCGTCCTGCAGGGGGACCAGGCGAACCCGGGTCGCGACCTGCCGAAGCGCCACGGCGGACTCGGCGATCTCCTGCCGCTGCCCGCCGAGCACCCCGCGCCCAAGGACCAGCCGGCGGCTCACGAAGAGCACCCGGCGCACCAGGGCCAGGGGCGTCACCGCGGCTCGGCGGACGGCGGCTGGGGTGAGCGCGACGACCGGGACGGTACCCACGGGCTGGTCCCGGCGGTCCTCGACCTGGTCCACCGCGCCGACCGGGTGCTCGACGGCATCGAGCCGGCCCCCGTCGCCCGGGTCCCCCGGCAGCACACCGTCGCGCCGGGCCACCCGATCATCGAGGCCGCGCCCGAGGAGCTGCCCGAGACCGGTGCGACGCCGGTCGACGGCGCGGAGGCGGCGCTGGGCCTCGGCCTGGTCCTGGCCGGTGCCGCGCTGCGGCGCTTCGCGCAGGACTGACGCCCGCTCAGAAACCCTCAGGCCCGGCCTTGTGCCGGGCCTGAGTGCTGTCGGGAGTGGGTCCGCGCTCCGATCATCGATGATCGTAGGGGCCACTCTCATACGCGGGATGGTCAGACTCATACGCGGGATGTCGGATCCGGGGGCTTCGGGGGCCGGTGCTGACGCCTGGCGTATGAGAGTGCTCCTCACGCTCATCGATGAGCGGGCCGGCCGTCGCGTCGTCAGACGGCGTGCATCGGCCGATGGGCCGATCTTGGGTCGGCGGTTCGGCCGATGCGGCGCCCGGCATGTCCGGCCATGCTGTGATCGGGGCCTTGTCATCCCGGCGGGGAACCGCTGACATCGCACCGCATGTCGGCGCTCCGCTCGATACCGTGGAAGTGATCAAGCCTCACCGGCGACCGCGACCGCACGGCCGTCGCGCGACCAGCGGCGGCGACCCCGCCAGCGTCAGACGAGGAGTCTCGATGTCCGACTTCGGCGAGGACCCTGCGCTCGTCCAACTGCTGACGCCTGAGGGCGAGTTGGTCGAGCACCCGGACTTCCGGGTGGAGTTCTCCGACGAGCAGCTGCGCTCCATGTACCGCGACCTGGTGCTCGTGCGGCGCATCGACGCCGAGGCCACCGCGCTGCAGCGTCAGGGCGAGCTGGGCATCTGGGCCTCGCTGCTCGGCCAGGAGGCGGCCCAGGTCGGTTCGGGTCGCGCGCTGGGCGCGAAGGACCACGTCTTCCCGACCTACCGCGAGCACGGGGTTGCCTGGTGCCGCGACGTCGACCCGCTGCGCCTGCTCGGCCTGTTCCGCGGCGTGAACACCGGCGGCTGGGACCCCGAGGCGCACAAGTTCCACCTGTACACGATCGTCATCGGCGCGCAGACCCTGCACGCGGTCGGCTACGCGATGGGCATCCAGCGCGACGGCCTGGTCGGCGAGGGCAACGCGGAGGCGGTCATCGCCTACTTCGGCGATGGCGCCACCAGCCAGGGCGACGTGAACGAGGCGTTCATCTGGGCCAGCAGCTTCCAGGCCCCGGTCGTGTTCTTCTGCCAGAACAACCAGTGGGCCATCTCGATCCCGACGGACAAGCAGTCCCGCGTCCCGCTCTATCAGCGTGCCCGCGGCTTCGGCTTCCCCGGCATCCGAGTCGACGGCAACGACGTGCTGGCCGTGCATGCGGTCACCAAGGCCGCGCTGGACCGCGCCCGCGAGGGCAGCGGCCCGACGTTCATCGAGGCGTTCACCTACCGCATGGGCGCGCACACCACCTCCGACGACCCGACGCGCTACCGCATCGCGGCCGAGGTCGAGTCGTGGAAGCTGAAGGACCCGATCGAGCGGCTGCGCTCTTTCCTGGTTCGCCAGGGCAAGGCCGACCAGGCCTTCTTCGATGCGATCGCCGAGGAGTCCGACCAGCTGGCCAAGCATGTGCGCACCGGCTGCCTGGAGATGGCCGACCCCGAGCCGCTGTCCATGTTCGACAACGTCTACGGCGAGCCGCACGCACCGTTGGCCAAGCAGCGCGACGAGTTCGCCGCCTACCTCGCCTCCTTCGAAGGTGGTCACGAGTGAACACTTCCCAGACCACCACCCTGGCCAAAGGCATCAACATGGGCCTGCGGGCCGCCATGGAACGAGACACGAAGGTCGTGCTGCTCGGTGAGGACATCGGCAAGCTCGGCGGCGTCTTCCGGGTCACCGACGGCCTGCAGAAGGACTTCGGTGAGGCGCGGGTCGTCGATACTCCGCTGGCCGAGTCCGGCATCCTCGGCACCGCGATCGGTCTGGCCCTGCGCGGTTACCGCCCGGTCTGCGAGATCCAGTTCGACGGCTTCGTGTTCCCGGCCTTCAACCAGATCGTCTGCCAGCTCGCCAAGATGCGGGTGCGAGCGGCCGGCCAGGTGAAGATGCCGGTCGTGGTGCGTATCCCGTTCGGCGGCGGCATCGGCGCGGTGGAGCACCACTCGGAGTCCCCGGAGGCTTACTTCGCGCACACCGCGGGTCTGCGCGTGGTCGCCTGCTCCAACCCGGTCGACGCGTACTGGATGATCCAGCAGGCCATCGCCTCCGACGACCCGATCATCTTCTTCGAGCCCAAGCGCCGCTACTGGGAGAAGGCCGAACTCGACATCGAGGCCGGCCCACCCGCCGAGCCGCTGCACACTGCACGGGTGGTCCGTGAGGGCACCGACCTGACGCTGGCCGCCTACGGCCCGATGGTGAAGGTCTGCCTGGACTCCGCCGTCGCCGCGGAGGAGGACGGCCGCTCGCTGGAGGTCCTCGACCTGCGCTCGATCTCCCCGCTGGACACCGACACGCTGTTCAACTCGGTGCGCCGCACCGGCCGGTTGGTCGTCGTGCACGAGGCGCCGGTGAACTGCAGCGTGGGCGCGGAAATCGCCGCCGCGGTGCAGGAGAACTGCTTCCACTCGTTGGAGGCGCCGACGCTGCGGGTCGGTGGTTTCGACACCCCGTACCCGCCGTCGCGGATCGAGGAGGACTACCTTCCCGACCTGGACCGGGTGCTCGACGCCGTCGACCGTTCGCTCGCCTACTAGGAGGCCGGCGTGGCTCGCAAGCAGTTCAAGCTGCCCGACGTCGGTGAGGGTCTGACCGACGGCGAAATCCTGCGTTGGTACGTCCAACCCGGTGATCGAGTGACGGTCAATCAGACGATCGTGGAGATCGAGACCGCCAAGGCTGCCGTCGAGTTGCCCTGCCCCTACGAGGGCGAGGTAGTCGAGTTGCTGGCCGAGGTCGGTCAGGTCATCGACGTCGGCGCGCCGATCATCACCATCGAGACCGAGCCGGGTTCGGTGTCGGTCGCACCGGCACCCGCAGCGCCCGCTGCGGCGATCCCGGCGCCGGCCGCTGAGACCGTGGCGGCCGGGCTGATCGGCGGCGAGGCGCCCGGTGGGCGCACCGCGGTGCTGGTCGGCTACGGCCCGCGCACCACCACCGCCAAGCGTCGTCCGCGACGTGGCGAGCACGGCGGCGCGCACACGCACACCCCGGCCGCGATCGCCGAGGAAGTGCCCGCCGGGCCCATGGGTACCGAGAACTTCCAGCCGGTGCGCCACGGTGGGTTGGAGGTCGGCCGGCTGACCGAGGCTCGCGAGGCCCCCTACGCCGGCGAGTCGGTGCCCGCGCGCACCATCCCGCTGGAGGAGCAGGGCTCGCGCGTCGTCGTGCTGGCCAAGCCTCCGGTGCGCAAGATGGCCCGCGACCTGGGCGTGGACCTGCGTCAGGTCTCCCCGTCCGGCCCCGGCGGCACGATCACCCGCGACGATGTGGCCGCCGCGGCGACCGTCGCCGACGCACCGGCCCCCGCGGCTGTGGCCCATGGCCGCGAGGAGCGGGTGCCGATCAAGGGTGTGCGTCGGATGACCGCGCAGGCGATGGTCCACAGCGCGTTCACCGCACCGCACGTCACCGAGTTCCTGACCATCGACGCCACCGGCACCGTCGAGTTCGTGGCTCGGTTGAAGCAGCACCCGGCGATGGCCGGCCGGAAGGTCTCCCCGCTGCTGATCCTGGCCAAGGCGATGTGCCTGGCGGTCAGGCGCACCCCGGAGATCAACTCGACCTTCGACGACGCGGCCGGTGAGATCGTGCTCAAGCATTACGTGAACCTCGGTGTCGCCGCGGCGACCCCGCGCGGCCTGCTGGTGCCCAACGTCAAGGACGCCGAGGCGATGTCGCTGCCGCAGTTGGCCGCGGCGCTCGGCGAGCTGACCGCGACCGCCCGGGAGGGCCGGACCCAACCGGCCGACATGGCCGGCGGGACGATAACGATCACCAACGTCGGGGTGTTCGGCGTCGACGCGGGTACCCCGATCATCAACCCGGGTGAGTCCGCGATCCTGGCCTTCGGCGCGATCCGGCCGCAGCCCTGGGTGGTCGACGGCGAAGTGACGGTGCGTCAGGTCACCACGCTGTCGTTGTCCTTCGACCATCGGGTGGTCGACGGTCAGGCCGGGTCCCGGTTCCTGGTCGACGTCGGCTCGGTGCTCACCGACCCGGCTACCGCGCTGCTGTTCTGAGCGGTGAGGATGGGGGTCAGGCAACCCCGACCGCAAGGGACCGGCGATGGCACTGACCCTGGGCACCCCGCACCACATGCGCCTGACCGTCAACGACGTCGAGCGGTCGAAGAAGTTCTATACCGAACTGCTGGGTCTGCAGGTCGCCGCCGACGGCCCGCCGCCGGAGGGTCACGAGCACCACGAGGAACTCCTCGACGGTCTGCAGGGCGGGGTCGTGCTGACCAACGGGACGATGCTGATCGGCCTGCGCCCGGTCGACGCGGCCCACGCCGGCGACCGCTTCGACCCGTTCCGCGTCGGGCTGGACCACGTCAGCTTCGCGCTGGATTCCCGCGCCGAGCTGGACGGGATGGTCGGCGAGCTGGACTCCTCGGGTATCGAGCACGGCCCGGTCCGCGTCCTGGAGAGCTTCGGCCTGGCGTTCCTGGCCTTCTTCGACCCGGACGGCATCGCGCTGGAGTTCACCTCCCCCATCGCTTGACGACGTCGGGACGGCTTGACGTCGGGACGGCTTGACGTCGTCGACCTTTGTCCCTGCCTGTCGGCAGTAATAACCGTCGACAGGCAGGGACAAGCGCCGACAAGCTGCCGTAAAGGTCGACGACGTCAAACCCGGCGGCCCGCCTCCGGGTGTGGAACGCCAGACTTGGGCCCATGCGGATCTGCCTGGCCCAACTCGACGTCTCGCTGACCGAGCCGATGGCCGAGCGCATCGGGCGGGCGGCGGCGGCGGTGCGTCGCTGCGCCGGCGCGGATCTGGTGGTGCTGCCCGAGCTGTGGGCGCACGGTGCCTGGGTGCCCGACCGGTGGGACCTGACCGCCGAGGGTCTCGACGGGCCGGTGGTCGGCGCGATGTGCGCGGCCGCGCAGGCCGCGGGGGTGCATCTGCACGCCGGCTCGATCGTCGAGCGCGACGGCGACAACCTCTACAACACCGCGGTGCTCATCGACCCGGACGGCGTCCCGGTCCAGAAGTACCGCAAGATCCACCGGTTCGGCTTCGACACCGGAGAAGCCGTCACGGTCGCCCCCGGAACCGAGTTGGTGCTGTGGAAGTTGCCGCAGGCCACGGTCGGCATCGCCACCTGTTACGACCTGCGCTTCCCGGAGATGTTCCGGGCGCTGCTCGACGCCGGGGCGCAGATGTTCGTGGTCAGCGCCTCGTGGCCGGCCCGACGGTCCGAGCACTGGCGGCTGCTCGCCCGGGCGCGGGCGGTGGAGAACCTGGCGTTCGTCGCGGCCGTCGGCGCCTGCGGCACACAGGTCGGTATCGAACAGGCGGGCGGGTCGTTGGTGGTGGATCCTTGGGGTGAGGTCCTCGCGCAGGCGGGGACCACCGAGACCGTGCTGGACGTCGAGATCGACCCGGCGCGGGTCGACGTGGTGCGGGCCGAGTTCCCGGTCCTGCGCGACCGACGACTGGGAGACGCAAAGTGACGGTGCGTCAGAACCTCAGCGTGCTGGGCGTCGCCGTGCTGCTGTCGGCCTGCGGGTCGGGCGGGTCGGTGTCCGCCCTGCCGACGGTCAGCGTGTCCCCGGCCTCGCCGCTGTCGAAGCCGTTGGACTCCGTCTGGCCGGGCGCGGAAGCCGCGTTGGCTTCCTATGTCTGGAGCGACGGGCCGAAACTGCCGTTGGCGGTCAGCGAGATCGGGGTCGCGGCGCTCGGCGAGCAGATCCACGTGCTCGGCGGCTACATCCAGGGCAAGCCGCACCACGCCGTGCACGTCATGTTCGACGTGTCCACCGGCAAGTGGTCGACGTTGGCCGACCTGCCCGACCAGCTCGATCACGTCGGCACCACCACGGTCGGCGGAATGCTTTACGCGATGGGCGGATACAACCCGAAGGGCGTCACCGACGCGGTGTACCGCTTCGACCCCGGCACCGGGCGATGGACGACGCTGGCGCCGATGCCGACCCCGCGGGCGGCCGCCGTGGCGGTCGTCCTCGACGGCAAGATCCACCTGATCGGTGGGCGCGATTCCCATGGCGACATCAATCGCCACGACGTCTTCGACCCGGCCACCGACACCTGGACCACTGCGGCACCGATCCCCCGGCCCACCGACCACACCGCCTACGCCGTCGTCGACGGCAAGATCCACGTGGCCGGCGGGCGGCCCGGGGAGAACACCGAGCACGACGTCTACGACCCGTCGACCGACAAGTGGTCGACTGCCGCCCCCCTGCCCGCGCCGCGGAACTCCTTCGCCGGCGCGGACTTCGGCGGCAGGTTCGTTGTCCTGGGCGGGGAGAACTCGACCGAGACCAAGGTCTTCGGCGACGTCTGGGCCTGGGACCCGGCCACCAACGCCTGGAGCCCGCTGCCGAAGCTGCTGCAGGCCGTCCAGGGCATCGGCGCCGCAGTGGTCGACGGCAAGCTCTACGTCCCGGCCGGCGGCCCGGTCGGCGGCGCCTCGCTGGAGACCGACCGGCTCCAGATCCTCGGCCCCTGACCTACGAAGATGTTGCCTTGCGGCTAGCGCATGATCCCGGTGTGGCCGAGGGAGTAGCGGCCCGGCTGCGGCCAGACGCACAGGCCGTGCGGCTGCGCGCCGGCCGGGATCTTCGCGATCAGGCTCCAGTTCTGCACGTCGATCTCGTAGACCGCGCTGCTGTAGCGACCGGAGACCCACAGCATGTTCCCGTCGACCGACAGGCCGCCCATGTCCGGGCTACCCCCGCCGGGGATGAACCACTTGTGGATGATCTGCTGGGTGGCCAGGTCCATCGTGGAGATCGAGCCCTCGCCGCGGTTGCTGATGTACATCAGCTTGGCGTCACGGCTCATGAACAGGCCGTGCGCGGCCTTGCCGGTCGGGATGAAGCCGGTGATCTTGAAATTGTCGCCGTCGAGTGTGTAGATGCCGTTGCGCATCATGTCGGCGACGTACCAGCTCTTGCCGTCCGGGGCGACCTTGATGTCCTGCGGCATCGCGCCCTTGTCCAGCGGCAGCGTGCCGAGCAGCGTGTGGTTGACCACGTCGACCTTCAGCAGCGCGCCGGTGAACTCGCAGGTGACGATCATGTACTTGCCGTCGGGTGAGAAGTCGGCGTGGTTCACGCCGTCGCACGCGACCGGCAGCGTCGACTGGATCGCCATCGTGTGCGGGTCGCGGAACACGATCTGACGGTCCTCGGAGGCCATCACAACCGCGGACTTGCCGTCCGGGGTGAAGTAGAGGTTGTAGGGGTCGTGCACCGGGACCGGGGCACCGACGACGCCGGTGATCGCGTCGATCGGGGTAAGCGAGTTGCCCTTGTCGTTGTTGACCCACAGCGTCTTCATGTCCCACGACGGCACGACGTGCTGCGGGTTGATGCCCACGTCGATGGTCTGGACGACCTTGGCCGTTGCCGGATCGATCACGTCGACCGTGTGGCCCCGGGAGTTCGGGACGTAGACCCGCGGGGTGACGTTCTTCAGGAACGGCTGGAGCGCCCCGGCCACGTCGGCCGCGTACAGGTTGTTCGGGTCCAGCGGCGCGGGCATGCCCGGCAACAGGTTCGGGTTGGTGGCCGCCGTCGTCGTGGAGGTGTTCCCGGCAGCCGCGCCAGCGGTCTGCGGTCTGGCCTGGGCGACGTCGCTGGCCTGCACCGAGGTGGCGCAGCCACCGAGCAGTCCGAGCAGTACGACCAGGGCGGCCCCACGACCGGGGCGACGCACAGACGAACCCTTTGCCACCTGGGGCACGGCGGCCAGCCTTTCATCAGGTTCAGGGCGGTCACCGCGGCGGACGGTTCGAACGCCCCATTGACGGGACGTGGTAATGGTGCGTGAGTTCGTCCGGGATTACCAGTGAAGATATTGCCAAGAACCAGCTTGGAACGCTGAGAATCAGCCCAGTTCTGGATCACCGAGAGCACGACTTAGGTGTGCTCTAACCACTCGCTTGGTTTCCTCGAGCACGTCGACGTCGCCGGCGGGGTCGCGCTCGAAGGCGTACCGGGTCAGGGAATCGGCGATTCGCACCGCGATCACCAGGTCCAGTCGCAGCTCGTCGGTGGGACGAACCTGGACGAACGGCGCGATCAACTGGATGAATCGGTCGACGACGACGGTGTCGTTGTCGCGTTCGGGGTCGAGCAGATGCAGGTCGGCGACATCGCCGAATCGGATCGCCCGGAATCCGGGGATCTTCTGGTGCATGTCCACATAAAGATCAATAACTTCGGAAACGACGTCCCACCAACTGCGCATCGATCGTGACCGAACCATTGCCGTCAGCCGGTCGCTGAAGATCTCCAGATTGCGCAGCGCGACCGCGCGGACCACGGCCTGCTTGTCCGGGAAGAACTGGTACAGCGACCCGATCGAGACCCCTGCCCGCTCGGCGATCAGCGTGGTGGTCAGCGCGTCGTAACCGATCTCGGCGACCAGCTCCTGGGCGGCGTCCAGCATGCGCTGAACGCGCGCCACGCTGCGGCGCTGCATCGGCTCGCGCCGCAGCGCCGGCGCGGCCGGCGCCTGCAGGTCCGCCTGATGAGTGCTGATCTGATCCATCTTCATCATTTCGTGACACCAAGTGCGTCGGTGAGCCCGGCCTTCAGCTCCGTGCCTGCGAGCGCTTACACCACCCACGGCGGACTAGCCGACGAACTGCGTTCGACAGGCCCCGTCCTGCGCCGCTTCTTTACCCGAACATACCTTCCGTCCGGGCGACGACGATCATGGGGTTGGCCAAGGGTTCGGCAGAACTGAGTTCCGCTCGGATGTCATACCGGGGCTCCGGCGGGGCAGTTCGGGTCGCGGGAGACGGGGCCGGCCAGAGTCCGCGGCGCAGCCTCGAGAAGGGGGCCCGCGGTGGCGCTGGGCGCGTGCCTGGGCCTGCTGGCCCTCACCCTGGGTTGGGCCGTCGCGCGTCCGCGGGGGCTGCCTGAGGCGGTCGTGGCCGTCCCGGCGGCAGTGCTCTGCCTGCTCGCCGGCCTGGAGCCCGCTGCGGCCGCTCGGGCGCAGCTGCACGCGCTGGCGCCGACCCTGGGCTTCCTCGCCGCGGTTCTGGTGCTCGCCCGGCTGTGCGAGCTCGAGGGCGTCTTCGAGTGGGCCGGGTCGCTGCTGGCCGGCTCCGGTCGTCGGCCGACCGGGTTGCTGGGCGCAGTGCTGGGCGTCGGGTTCCTGGTCACCACGGTGCTGAGCCTGGACGCCACGGTGGTGTTGTTCACGCCGGTGGTGATCGCGACCGCTGCCCGCACCGGGGCCCGGGTCCGGCCGCACCTGCACACCACCGTGCACGTGGCCAACGCCGGCTCGCTGCTCCTGCCGGTGTCGAACCTGTCGAACCTGTTGGCCTTCCACGCCGGACGGCTCTCGGTGGGGCGGTTCGCGGCGCTGATGACGCTGCCGACGGTGGCGGTGCTGGTCGTGGAGTACCTCGGGGCCCGGCTCTGCTTCCGGGCGGATCTGGCCGTAGCCCCGGACGCACACCGGCAGCCACCGCCGGCCGGGGCGCGGCCGCCGCTCTGGGCACTGGCCGTCCTCGCGGCGACGTTGTGCGGCTTCGTGCTGTCCTCGCCGCTCGGGGTTCCGGTGGGGGTGGTCGCCGCCGGCGGGGCGGTGCTGCTCGGGCTGCGGCGGCTGTTCGCCGGACAGCTGCGGCCCTGCCAGGTCCTCGGGTGGGCCGCGCCGGGGTTCCTGCTGTTCGTGGCCGCGCTGGCCGTCCTCGTCGACGCGGTCTCCCGGCACGGGCTGGACCGAGTGGTCCGGCACGTGGTGCACCCCGGCGCCGGCTTCGGTCGGCTGCTGCTCACGGCCGCGGCGGCGGCACTGCTGGCCAACCTCGTAAACAACCTGCCCGCGGTACTGCTGCTGGTACCGGCGGCGGCGGCGGCAGGCCCGGGAGCGGTGCTGGCCACGCTGATCGGGGTGAACGTCGGCCCGAACCTGACCTACGTCGGCTCGCTGGCCACTTTGCTGTGGCTCCGGGTCACCCGGGCCGCGGGCCTGCCGATCAGCCTGGCCACCTTCACCCGCCACGCGCTGCTCACGGTGGTCCCGGGCATCACCGCGGCGACCGCCGCCCTCTGGCTGGGCCTACGCGTCATCGGGACCTGACGACCCGCGGGCTCAGAAGTCGGACTCGGCCACGTCCATCAGCGAGTTGTCGACCGACTCGGCGATGAGCCGCTGCGCGTGCAGGGTCGGCAGCACCTGGGTGGCGAAGAAACGCGCCGCCGCGACCTTGCCGCGGTAGAACTGCTCGTCCTTCGCGCCGGGCAGGTTGTCCAGCCCACGCAACGCGACCTCGGCCTGCCGCAGCAGCAGCCACCCGATCACCAGGTCGCCGGCGGCCATCAGCAGTCGGGTGGTGTTCTGGCCGACCTTGTACAGCTGCGTGACCTCGCCCATGGCGTCGGTCAGCGAGCCGACCATGGTGCCGACGATCGCCTGCACGTCGGCCAGCGCGGCGCCGAGCAGCCCCCGCTCGGCGCCCAGCGGCCCGGTCGGGTCGTCGGCGGCGAACTTCTCGATCTCGCCGGCCAGCGAGGTCAGCGACTGACCCTGGTCCCGGACGATCTTGCGGAAGAAGAAGTCCATGCCCTGGATCGCCGTGGTGCCCTCGTAGAGGGTGTCGATCTTGGCGTCGCGGATGTATTGCTCCAGCGGGTAGTCCTGCAGGTACCCGGAGCCGCCGAAGATCTGCAGCGCATCGCCGAGCAGTGCGTAGGACCGCTCGGACCCGACGCCCTTGACCAGCGGCAGCAGCAGATCGTTCAAGCCCTCGAGGGCCTTGTCGGCCTCGTTGCCCTGCAGCGTCTCGTTGTAGATCGCGTCCTGGATGCTCGCGGTGTAGAGCACGAGCGCCCGCATGCCTTCGACGTAGGCCTTCTGCATCATCAGCGACCGGCGGACCTCGGGGTGATGCAGGATCGTCACCCGCGGCGCGGTCTTGTCGGTGGAGCGGGTCAGGTCCGGGCCCTGGACGCGCTCCTTGGCGTAGGCCAGCGCGTTGAGGTAGCCGGTCGAGAGCGTGGCGATCGCCTTCGTGCCGACCATCATCCGGGCGTTCTCGATGACCTGGAACATCTGGGCGATGCCGTCGTGGACGTCGCCGAGAAGAGTGCCGACCGCCGGGCCACCTCCCGATGTTCCTGTGTCGCCGAAGGTCAGTTCACAGGTGGTCGAGGCCTTCAGGCCCATCTTGTGCTCGACGTTGGTGACGAAGGCGCCGTTGCGCTCGCCGAGTTCACCGGTGTCGATGTCCACGTGGAACTTCGAGACGATGAACAGCGACAGGCCCTTGGTGCCCGCGCCGGCGCCCTCGGGGCGGGCCAGCACGAAGTGGACGATGTTGTCGGTCATGTCGTGCTCGGCCGAGGTGATGAACCGCTTCACGCCGGTGATGTGCCAGGTGCCGTCGGCCTGCAGCGTGGCCTTGGTCCGCCCGGCGCCGACGTCGGAGCCGGCGTCCGGCTCGGTCAGGCACATCGTGGCGCCCCAGCGCTTGTCGACCATCAACTGCGCCAGGCGCTTCTGCTCGTCGGTGCCGTTACGGAACAGCACGTTGGCGAAGCCCGGCCCGGCGGCGTAGATGTGCACACCCGGGTTGGCGCCGAGCACCATCTCCTGGATGGCCCAGCGCAGCGTCATCGGCGCCGCGGTGCCGCCGATCTCGACCGGCAGGTCCAGGCGCCACATCTCGGAGTCCATGTAGGCGTGCTGGGCCTTCTTGAAGGTCTCCGGCATGACCACGGTGTGGTTCTTGGGATCGAAGACCGGTGGGTTGCGGTCGGAGTCGATCATCGAGTCGGGCAGGTCCTCGGCGCACAGCCGCTCGGTCTCATCGAGCAGCGCGCGGGCCGAGTCGACGTCCACCTCGGCATATGCACCGGTGCCCAGGACCTGGTCGCGCCGCAGGAACTCGAAGAGATTGAAGTCCAGGTCACGCCGGTTGGAGATGTAGTGGCCCATGAATCTCGCCTCCGCGGATCGGCCCGTGCCGTAGAAAACTTGTTTCGGAGTGGAGGGTTACCCTCGCCTACTCGTCAGTAACATAACATACTCACCGGTAACTTGGTGTCAAGTACTCGAGATCTTGGACGCGTCCCCGCCCCGATTTCGTCCCTGCGACGACCGCCGTCGCCGCTGGGGCCCGCTGACCCCCGGAGCCCGGAATGACTGGACTGGCCCACACCCGCGGTGGATCCGGCCCGGCGCTCGTGCTGCTGCACGGCATCGGGTCGCGCAAGGAGGTGTGGGAGCCGTTGCTGCCGCACCTCACGTCGTTGCGTGAGGTCGTCTCGATCGACCTGCCGGGCTTCGGCGCGAGTCCGCTGCGCCCCGGTGAGGACCTGAGCGCCCGCGGCCTGGCCGCCACCGTCGCGCAGTTCTGCGCCTCCCTTGGGCTGGACCGGCCGCACGTGGCCGGCAACTCCCTCGGCGGTTGGGTGGCGCTGGAGATGGCCCGCGCCGGCGGCGTCGCCTCGGTCACCGGGATCTCGCCGGCCGGCCTGTGGCGGGGCCGGGTGCCGCGCTACACGAAGTGGCAGGTCCGCGGCATCCATGACATGCCCGCCCGCCTCGACCAGGTGCTCGACCCGCTGACCCGCATCACGCCGTTGCGCTTGATGCTGACCGCGAACGTCGTGGGGCGGCCCTGGCGGATGCCGCGCCAGGCCCTGCTCGACGACGCTGCGGCGATGGTCGGCGCGGCCGGGTTCGAGCCGACGTTGGCCGCGGCCTCCGGCAAGCGCTTCACCGGCGGCATGGTGATCGACGTGCCGACGACGATCGCGTTCGGCGCCCGCGACGTGATCCTCGGGCCGGGCTGCCGGGTCCGCGACGAGTTGCCCGCGCACACCCGGTGGCTGACCCCGCGGGGGTGGGGTCACATGCCGGTCTGGGACGACCTGGCCGGTGTCGCCCGGGTGCTGCTGGAGGGCTCGCGAGAGATCGCCGTCGCCGCCTGAGACGTCAACCGCGGTGGTACCTGACGCTTCGTCAGGTACCACCGCGGTCGGTTGGAACGGGTCTTAGCCTCGAAATTGCAGGTGTCTGGCGGGCTGACTGGTTGGGACGGCTTCGCGATGGTGTGGTCGCCGGGGCGTGATCGGTCCCCGGCGCTGTGCCGGTTCTCCGTTCCTCGGTCGCTGTGGACAGTGACGGTAAGTCAGGTGTGCAGGGCGGCCCAGCCGGTTTCGATGAGGTGGTTCCAGGGCCAGCCCGCGGGGAGACGTAGTCGGCGTTGTCGGGCGGTGCGGATGATCCGTCCGGCAACGTGCAGCAGTCGCAGTCGCAGCCGTTTGGGTTCCCAGCGGCGCGCGGGGTGTGTGGTCGCGAAGGCGAGGGTCTGGGTCCAGACGAGCAGGTCGGCGGCCAGGGCGACGATCTCGAGCCAGATCTGGTTCTGCGCGAACCCGTGCAGGGGCAGGTTGCCCATGCCGGTGTCCTTCAGCGCGCGGATGCGGTCCTCGGCGCGGGCGCGTTGACGGTGGCGGACCTCCAGATCCACCAGGGGCCAGTCGGTGGTGTTGGTGGCGAAGCAGGTGATGCGCCACCCGTCGTGGTCGGTCAGGCGTAGTTGCGCGCCGGGGTGCGGTCGTTCACGCCGGGCGATCACCCGAATGTCCTCGGGCCAGTGCTGCGGGCCGAACCTGGCCGGGGACCGGGTCGGACGGGTCGGGGTCGGCAGCCGGTCGGTCAGCTCGACGACCTGCGCCCCCTCGCGCGGGGTGCCGTCGGCGTCCAGCGCGTCGACCCACTCCCCGGGCGGGGTCGCCTCGATCGCGACGGCGACCGCGTCGCGGGCGGGGAACCCGATGGAGTACTCCAGGCCCAGGTCGCTGATGTGGTGCAGGAACGCCTTGGAACAGCCGCCACCGTCGGTGCGCACGAGCACCTGACCGCGCTCGTGCTCGGGCAACTGCTGCAGCGCCCCGTCCAGGGCGCTGATGTGGTCGGCGGAGCTGAACGCGGAGGCCGGACCCGGGCGCAGGTCCACGGTCAGGACCTCCCCGGTGCCCTGGGGACCGTGGTCCACGAACGCGCACATCGGGGCGAACCCGAACCCGCGTCTGTAGGTCGGGCCGGCCTGTTCCTTCTCCGAGTGCGCCTCGACCAGGGTGACGTCCAGGTCCACGATCACCTGCCCACCGTCACGCTCCCCGGGCGAGCCGGTCAACGGCCGACGCCGGGCCCACACCGCCGCCCGCGCCTGCGCGCGGGCCGCACGCAGCGCCGGGAGTGCGATGTCGATGTCGGCGGCCAGGGCGGTGATCAGACGTGAGACCGTCGCGTCGGAGGCGACCGTGCCGAACAACCCCTCCTGCGCTCGGACCACCGCGACATCGGCAAGGCAGTCCCCGCCCAGCGCCACCGCCGTGGCCAGGTCGATCAACACCTTGCCCGGGTCGTGGACCGTCTGCGGCGTGCGCCGGTGCATCAACGCCCTCGACAGTGCCCGTTGCACCCCGGACAACTCGACCGTGCGGCGCAGCAACAACCCACCCGCCGAGGACACCAACGGCTCGCGAGCCGCATCAAGGACAAGACGACGGGCCGGGATAACCTTCACCTACGGAGTGCCTTCCGCCAGGGAACATCAGGACCTCAGGAATCCCGATCTTCCCTTGCCGGACAGGCACTTCCGTGTCTCACCCGCCGCCCAACACCCGCCGACCTGCAATTTCGAGGTTAGAGCGAGAGCACTGCGTTCAGCGCGCCCGCGATCAGCGACGTGCCCGCTGGGGACAGATGGTTCCCGTCGGACAGCAGCAGGCCGGTGATGTCGGTGCTCGGCGTCTTGTAGAACACGTTGTAGGTAGACACCCAGTAGGTGTGCTGGCTGGTCGCGACCTGCCACAACGCCCCGTCCACCGACTCGGTGGCCTTCAGCGCCGCGTACTGGGTCGCCGCGTTGTAGTTCTGCTGCGCGACCTTGCCCGCCTCCATCGCCCCCCAGTAGTCGACGACCACCACGTCGGCGTTGGGATTGATGTACCGGACCCGCTTCACCGCGGCGGTGACGTTGGCCTTCACCGAGTTCGCAACGCTGTTGTACTGCGAGGTGGAAGCCCCGTTGCTGACCGCGTCGAACGCGTTGGTGTAGTCGTTGGCGCCGGTCATGATCACCACGACCGAGGCGCTCTTGACGGCGTTCCAGGCCCGCGCGGTGTTGAGCAGGTGGACCAGGTTGAGGCTGGTCGAACCGCTGCTGGACAGGTTCTGCGCCGTCCCGCCGATCTCATCGGCGTACTGCGTGATCATGTTCTGGCAGCTGCAATGCAGCCCGGCCGGCACCGAGTCGCCGAAGCCGACCACCACTGGCTTGCTGGTCGCCGCCTCCGCGGTGGTCGGGAGCCCCCCCAGGCTCAGACCGAGTGTTGTTGCCAGCGCTGCCGCACCGGTCGCGATTCGTCTTTCCGGGCGCTCGCCGCGCAGCCTGATGCCCATTTCCTGCCCCCCCGCGTCACCTGTCCCCCGCTTACGACAGGTGTGACGAGAGGGTCTGGGGCACGGTTCCGGACATTGCGGGATCCTGACCATTCGACCGAGGTCGAGCTCATCCGAACGGATGAGGATCCATTTCGGCTTCGTGAAAAGTGGCTATGCGCCCGGTTGGCGGCTGGGCGTTACGTCCAGAACCACGTCGAACGCCCAGAGTTCAGCGCCCATCGACGCGGGCGGGCCGTTCTGCCCTTCCCGCGCGTGCGCCGCGGCGCCCATGCCGTCGCGCCAGGTCTCGAAATCTCCCTTGGACGCCCACCTGGTGAACACGAAGTACTTGTCGGTGCCCTCCAGCGGGCGCAGCAGTTGGAAGCCCTCGAACCCCGCCGAGCCCTCGACCATCCCGGCGCGGGCGGCGAAGCGCTCCTCGAGGTGGGCACCCATGCCCTCGGGCACGGACAGCACGTTTATCGCGACGTAGGAAGACATGCGGCAACCCTATTTGCCGGTCGGTTCCAGGGTGCGTCGCGCCGGAACAGCACTAATCCGATTGCCAGCAGCGCGACCCCGACGATGCCGTCGAGCCAGTAGTGGTTGCCGGTGACGACCACGGTCAAGGTCATCAGCGCCGGGTGCACCACGACCAACCACCGCCACGGCGAGCGCGCGATCGTGATCACCACCAGCGCGACGAAGAACGCCCAGGTGACATGCATCGACGGCATTGCCGCGTACTGGTTGAACCAGCCGTGGTCGGCGTAGCTGTGGCCGTAGACCGAGTGGCCGTCGAGCTGCGCGGTGTCGACCATGCCCAGGTCCGGCCGCATGCGCGACGGCGCCAGCGGGTAGACGAAGTGCCCGACCAGTTCCATCCCGGTGATGAACACCAGGACCCGACGGAACCACCGGAAGTGTTCCGGGTGCCGCAGCAGCAGCCAGGCCGTCACCAGCAGGAAGTCGCTGAAGTGGACGTACTCGTAGTAGAGGTCGGCAACGTGGATGACGCCGTGCCAGCCCAGCACGGTGTGCTGCAGGGACGCCTCGCTGGGCAGGTGCAGCCACCGTTCCAGGCGCCAGACGTCGCTGGAGTTCGGGAACGCGCGACCGACGTGGCGGCCGGCCAGACCCCGGCCGACGGAGTAGATCACCCACAGCACCGCCAGGACGGCAGCCTCGCGCAGCAGGCGGCGTGCAGCGACTGCCCGCGGCGCCGCCGTGACCCGCGCGGTCACCTCCATCCGCGAACGATAAAGACCGTTGAGTCCGGACGGGCGAATCGATCGGTCAAGCTTGCGCGGGCAGCAGATCCCCGTCCGCATCTGCCGTCCGCGAGAACTCGGGGCTAGCGTGGCGATTAGTTCCTGGGCGAGGGTCGGTCTTAGGAGTTGTCGGTACTGCTACGGACAACGGAGGCGAACATCATGACCGCTGGACCGAACGTCGTGAGCCGCGAGGAGTTCGAGGCGGCTCGTGCGGAGCTGCTCGTCGAGGAGAAGGCGCTGACCCGGGCGCGCGATGCACTGGCGGCAAAGCGCCGGGCGCTGCCCGCGGCGCGGGTGGAGAAGGACTACAAGTTTTCCACGCCCACCGGCGAGGTGAGCCTGCTGGACCTGTTCGACGGTCGGCGTCAGCTGATCATCTACCACTTCATGTACGCACCGGGGGAGACGCAGGGCTGCTCGGGCTGCTCGTTCCTGATCGACAACCTCGGTCACCTGGCGCATCTGAACGCCCGCGACACCTCGTTCGTGATCACCTCGCGGGCCTCGTTGGCCGAGACCGCGCCGTTCCGCGAGCGGATGGGCTGGAGCCACCTGCCCTGGGTCTCCTCCAGCGACGAGTTCGCGACCGACCTCGGCCACCACACGCCGGCCGGCGACCGGCCGACGGTCAGCGTGTATCTGCGCGACGGCTCCGACGTCCTGCACACCTACACGGTGCAGGATCGCGGCGGCGAGATGTTCATCGGCACCTACCACTGGCTCGACCTGACGGCGCTCGGCCGGCAGGAGGAGCAGCTGGACTTTCCGCAACAGTGGTGGCGGCTGCACGACGAGCACCAGAACTGACTCAACGTCACTTCCCTCTCCGGAAAGGGGGATCAGTCATGACATCCGTCCTGGACTCCGGCCCGATCGGCGTCGACCTCGAGGAGCACCGGGTCGCGCTCACCGGCTACTGCTACCGGATGCTGGGGTCCGGGACGGAGGCTGAGGACGCGGTCCAGGAGACGATGCTGCGGGCCTGGCGCTCGCAGGAACGGTTCGAGGGCCGGTCCAGCTTGCGGTCGTGGTTGTTCCGCATCGCGACCAACGTCTGCTTCGACCTGCTGACGGCCCGGGCGCGCCGGGCCCGACCGATGGACCTGCGGCCGAGCTCGTTCCCGAACGCCCCGATCGGCGAGCCGCTCGCGGACTCGTACTGGCTCGGTCCGATCGCCGACCTGCGCGTGGTCCCCGAGGTCGGCGACCCGGCCGAACTGGTGACCGCCCGGGAGTCGGTGCGGTTGGCGTTCGTCGCCACATTGCAGTTGCTCCCGCCCCGGCAGCGCGCGGTGCTCATCCTGCGCGACGTGCTGTGCTGGCCGGCCGCAGAGGTCGCCGTGCTGCTCGACACCACGACCGCGTCGGTGAACAGCGCTTTGCAGCGGGCCCGGGCCACGCTGGCCGACTGGTCGGGCGATCTCGGCGAGCCGATCCGGCCGCAGGACCCGGCACAGCGCGATCTGCTCGAGCGGTATGTCACCGCGTTCACCACCTACGACATCGACGCCCTGGTGAAGCTGTTGCACGCCGACGCCGTGATGTCGATGCCGCCGTTGCCGCTGTGGCTGCGCGGCGCCGAGACGATCGGCACCTGGCTGCGCAAGCGCGGCGCGGCCTGCGCCCGGTCGCGGATGATCCCGATGGCCGTGAACGGTTCGCCGGGGTTCGCGCAGTGGCGCTTGGACGACGACGGCGAGTACCGGCCCTGGGGGATCCAGGTGCTGGAGATCCGCGACGGGCTGATCATCGGGCTGAACGCGTTCCTCGACACCGAGCGGTTGTGGCCGCTGTTCGCACTGTCGGAGGGGCCGCCGGCGGGGGCTCCGATCGAGGCTTGACGTCGAACGTATGTTCGAATAACTTGGTGGTGTGCCGGAGGCACTGAGGAACGCGAGCATCCTGCACGCCGATCTGGATGCGTTCTTCGCCTCCGTGGAGCAGCGCGATGAGCCGGGGTTGCGCGGCCGCCCGACTGCGGTCGGCGGCGGCGTGGTGCTGGCGGCCAGTTACGAGGCGAAGGCCTGCGGAGTGCGGTCGGCGATGGGTGTGGTCGCGGCCCGGCGGCTGTGCCCGCAGTTGATTGTGGTCCCGCCTCGGTTCGCGGCCTATTCGGCGGCCAGCAAAGCGGTTTTCGCGATTTTCGACGACATGACACCGGTGGTGGAGGCGGTGTCGATCGATGAGGCGTTCCTCGACGTGGGCGGGTTGCGTCGGTTGGCCGGGCCGGCCGACGGCATAGCGACCCGGTTGCGGGAACGGGTGCGGGGCGAGGTGGGGCTGGCGATCACCGTGGGGATCGCGCGGACGAGGTTCCTGGCGAAGGTCGCCGGTCGGGTGGCCAAGCCGGACGGGTTGTTGCTGGTGGCGCCCGAGCGGGAGCGGGAGTTCCTGCATCCGTTGCCGATCGGGTTGCTGTGGGGCGTGGGGGAGGTGACTGCACAACGGTTGGCGAGGCGTGGGATTGCGACGTTGGGCGAGGCGGTGGCGCTTCCGGTCGACGTGTTGGGCGCGATGGTCGGGCTGGGCACGGCACGGCGGCTGCACGCATTGGCGGCCGGGCGGGAGTCCGGGTCGGCGCGGGCCGGGCCGCGGCGGCGGTCGATCGGGTCGCAGACCGCGTTGGGTCGGCGGGCCCGCGACCCGGCCGCGATCGACGTGATCCTGCTGGCGATCGTCGATCGGGTGATGTGCCGGTTGCGGGGGGGCGACCGGGTCGGGCGCACGGTGGTGCTGCGGCTGCGGTTCGACGATTACACGGCGGTCACCCGCTCGCACTCGCTGGCGGCGGCGACCGCCGACACCGAGGTGGTGCTGGCGGTGGCGCGGGCGCTTTTGGCCGGCATGCGGGAACTGGTGGCCGTCCGGGGGCTGACCCTGCTCGGCCTGACGATGGCTGATGTCGAGTCGGCTTCGGCGGTCCAGTTGCTACTGCCCTGGCCGACGGACGACGACTCGCCGCCGGCCGGCCGCGCCGCGGTCGACGCCGCCTCGGACGCGGTCCGGGCGCGGTTCGGCTCGGCTGCGCTGCGTCCGGCCACGCTGGTGGGCCGCCGGCGCCGGTGAGCGGCTCGCCACCTCCGCTCAGCCGGTCGCGAGGCCCCGTTCGACCTCGTCGCGGGCCTCGCGCGCCAGGCGCAGGATCTCGGTGAGCAGCTCGTCGTCGTGGGTCAGCGCGAAGACCCGGACCCGGCGCAGCCGCTTGCGGCGGTGCTTGGCCCGCCAACCGTGCGGCAGCGGTCCACCGGGCCACGGCGGCAGGTCGGGGTGGAAGTACACGACCAGCGCCACCCCGCCCCGGGCGTCGGTGATCGGGCGTCGGATCCCGGCCAGCGGAAGCGCGTAGACCCGGAAGAGGTTCTGCACGACCAGGTGCTGGTCGGCCACCGACACCGTCGCGTCGCGCAGCAGCAGCAGCACGGCGACCCCGGAGAAGGCGAGCACCGCGTAGAGCGGGGTCCACCGCGGCTTGTCGACCGCCCCGAACGCCGCACCCCCGACCAGGCCGAGCGCCACCGCGACGATCGCGAAGCGGGTCGTCCGCCGCAACCGCCGGGTCCGCGACCGGGCGTCGTCCACGTCGCGAGTATCGCGGGGATGTGCCCGCAGCGGACCTGCGCTGCGCCGCACGGCGAACCACCGGGGCCCCCGTTGACACCTCGATGCGGCGGAGTAGGGTCGCCGATTACTTCACTCTGCACTAGTTGCCGGGATTGCCGATGAGTATCCACCTCACGCTGTGGAAGCAGGTGCTGGTGCTCGGCGTCGCCGAGGCCGGTCTGTACGCCCTGCTGCCGATCGCGTTGGTGCTCTCCTACCGAGTGAGCCGGACGATCGCGTTCGTCCACGGCGGGATCGCGGCCTCGGCAGCGTTGCTGTACTGGTGGTTCGTCTTCAACATCGAGACGGTCCCCGGGACCCGGCCGGAGCTGCCGCCGTTCGTCGGGCTGTTGGTGGTGGTGGCGATCGGTGCCCTGCTCGGCGCTGCCTACGGGTTGGCGACCACACACCCGAAGGTCGCTGCCCTGCCCCGCATGACGCTGACCGTGATCTCGCTCGGCGCGATGATGACTGCGCTCGGCGTCTTCTCGACGACGTTGGCGGTGCCGCCCGACTCGATCCCGCCGAGCCCGTTCAACTTCGGGCGCATCACTATCGCCGGCGTGGTGCTGACCCCGCTGCGAACGGGCACGATCGTGATCGCGGTGGTGCTCGTCGTCGCGCTGGCGGTGTTTCTCAACATGTCCCGGACCGGGCGCCACCTGCAGGCGATCGCCGACGACCCCGAGCCGGCTTCCTGGTGCGGGGTCAAGGTCGGTCGGATAACCACAGGCATCCACACCGGCGCCGGGGCGGTCTCGGCGCTGGCCGGGGCCCTGATCGCGGCGCAGTCCGGCCCGGACCCGATCAACCTGATCATCTTCCTGCTCCGCGGTCTGGCGGTCGCGATCGTCGGTGGGCTGATGAGCCTGCCGATCGCGTTGATCGCCTCGTTCGTCCTCGCCCTGGTGCAGACCGGCCTGGTGGTGGGGGTGATCGGCACTTCCGCCGGAGCGTCGTTCGACATCGGTCGCCAGGAATTGCTGCTCAACCTGATCCTGCTGGTGATGATCCTTGGCGTCGCCCGCCTGCGCCCGCAGCAGTTCTACCTGCTCGATCGGCAGTCCTTATGACCGGCGAGGCGGTGCTGACCACCGTCGGACTGCAGGTCGGGTACGGCTCCTACGTCGTCCTCAACGACGTCAACTTCACCGCCGCGGCCGGGGAGATCGTGACCCTGGTGGGCCTGAACGGTTCCGGCAAGTCCTCGTTCCTGAAGACGCTGATGGGGACCAACGCCGCGCTGGGTGGGCAGATCCTGCTCGGCGGGCAGGACATCACGCACTGGCCCACCTACCGTCGGGTCGCGGCCGGGATCGGCTTCTCCCCCGAGGCCCGTCGGGTCTTCCCGAACATGAGCGTCACCGGCAACCTGATGCTCGGTGCCGCCGCACTGCCCCGCGCGCAGGAACGTGCCGGGATTGCGCGCGTCCTGGAACTGTTCCCGGAACTGGCCAAGCGCTTGGAACAGCGGGCCGGGACGTTGTCCGGCGGTGAGCAGCAGATGCTCGCCATCGGCCGGGCGCTCATGGCCGGGCCACGTCTGCTGCTGGTCGAGGAACCGTCCCAGGGCCTGGCCCCCGTCGTGGTCGACCGGGTCTACGAGGCGCTGGCCGGGATCGTCGCGAGTGGGGTCGCGGTGCTGGTCGCCGAGCAGTTCCAGCAGGTCCGCGAGGACGCCACCGACCGGATCGTGGCCATCGACTCCGGCACGTTGACCGAGCACCGGCCCGACCGGGCGGCACAAGTGATGATCCGTCAGGAAGGGCTGGCGACATGACTGGGCAACGGTCTCGCATCGCGGTGAGCCCGCGGACCCGGCCGCTGGTCTCCAGCTTGACGGTGGGCACCGCCGTCGCCTGGATCTTCGCGATGGTCTGGCCGTTCGCGTTCGCCGACTACCAGGTGTTCACGGCCAGCGCCGCGATCCCGTTGGCCGTCGCCTCGCTGGGTCTGCTGGTCCTGCAGGGCTGGGCCCGGGAGATCTCGCTGGCCAGCGCAGGCCTGTTCGGCACGGCGCTGTACTACTTCGGCTACCTGGAACGGTCGGACAACCTCGGCAAGGGAATCCCGTGGGTGGGCGCGGCGCTGATCGCCATCGCCGCGGTAACGGCGCTGATGGTGGTCGTGGCCGCGGCCAGTGTGCGGCTGCCCGGTATCTACCTGGTGGTCATCACCCTCGGGGTGCAGATCACCTTGGAGAAGTCGGTATTCACGATCGGTCGGCTGTCCGGCGGAATCTCCGGGGGCACCGAACTCGGCCAGTCGATCACCAACCCCCGCCCGTGGTTCCTCGGTCTGCCGCTGCGCTCGGACAACTCGTTCTACTGGTTCCTGCTCGGCTGGCTGGTCGTGATCGTGCTGCTGCTGGTCCGGTTGCGGAACAGCCCGGCGGGTCGCGCGTTCCTGCTCGTGGGGACCGACCGGCAGGCCGCGGCGGCCGTCGGCATCTCACCGCTGCGGTACCGGCTCGCAGCGTTCGCCGTCTCCGGCATGCTGGCCGGCACGGCCGGGGTGCTCGGCTGCTGGCTGTACATCAACCCGCCGGTGTTCACCGAGTACCTGGCGCCGTCGTCGCTGTTGCTGCTGGCCGTGCCCGTGCTGGCCGGTCGCGACTCGATCGGCTGGGTGCTCGCGGTCGCGGCGGCCGACGAACTGGTGCCCCTCTGGCTCGAGCACGACCATGTCAACTCGTTCCTGATGGCCGGTGTCGGCCTCATCGGCGGCGGCCTGGTCGGGCCGCGCGGCCTGGGTGGTTGGGCGACGGACCTGCGGCGCCGCTTCCTCGGCGACAGCGACCGGGCGCACCTGCGTCGGATCGCCGGTCGGGAATCGGCACCGGCCGATGCGGTCGGTGACATCGTCGCGGACTGGCTCGGGCAGCGGTCGGCCCGCGGCGGCGTGGCGCTGGAGGTCCTCGACGTCGGCGTGCACATCGACGGTCTGACCGTGCTGGACGGCGTGAGCCTGGAGGTCCCGGAAGGCTCGTTCTGCGGCCTGATCGGGCCGAACGGCGCGGGTAAGAGCACCCTGCTCGACGTCGTCAGCGGATTCCGGCCCCCGGACCGTGGCACGGTCCGCCTGTTCGGCCAGGACGTGACCGGAGCACCGGCCTGGCGTCGCCCGCGGGCCGGGATGTCGCGGGTTTTTCAGTCCACCCGGGTCATCGAGGACCTCACCGTCGCGGACAACCTCGTGCTCGGCGCGCATCACCGCCTCGGCTCGCCCACACTGGCCTATCTGGCCGGGTGGCGCGAGGCCTGGGACGCCTCGGCCGCTGCCGAACGCGCGGCCCGCGCGGTCGCGACGATGCTGGCGATCGACGACCGCTGGGACGACCGGGCCGGCACGTTGTCGTTCTCCGGTCGTCGGCGGATCGAGATCGGCCGTGCCCTGCTGGCCTCGCCGCGCATCCTGCTGCTCGACGAGCCGGCCGCCGGGCTCGACCCGAACTCCTCGGCGGCGATGTTCGACCTGTTGCGCCGCCTGCACGGCGAGTTGGGCATGACCGTGGTGCTGGTCGAGCACAACGTGACCGCGGTGCTCTCGACGTGCGACCTGGTGCACGTCCTGGCCGCCGGGAAGGTGTTGGCCGGCGGGACGCCGGCGGAGATCACCGCCAACGAAAGCGTTCGCGCGAACTACCTGGGCAACCGACTGCGTTTCACCGCAAGCGCGACCGGTTGAGCCGATGCCCCGCCTGACAGCCACGTCGTATGCGGTGCTGGCCCTGCTGGCCCGCACGCCCTACTCGGCCTATGACCTGACCGGGGAGATCAAGGCGTCGCTGGCGCAATGCCTGCCGCGGTCGGCAACCTTGCTCTACCGCGAGCCGAAAAACCTCGTGGCGCATGGTTTCGCCGAGGTCGAGATCCAGCTGAAGGGGCGTCAGAAACGCGCCGTGTACTCGATAACCGAGTCCGGGCGCAGCGCGTTGGCGCAGTGGTTGGCCTCGCCTCCGGCCGCGCCGGTGTTCGAGTCCGAGGCGGTGGTCCGCGCCGTGTTCGGGCACCTCGGCAGCCGCGCCGACCTCGTCTCCTCGCTGGAGACCCTGGAGAACCAGGTACGCGACCTGGCTCAGGCCGGGTTCGGTTCGATCCCCGGTGGGCTCGATCGGTGCCCGGTCTCGGCGGAGCACGTCGCCGACCAGGAACTGGTCGCCGACCTGTACACCGACCTGTACGCGTTGCTGATCGACTGGTCGCGGCGGGCCCGCGAATCGGTGCAGGCCCGACCCGAGCAGTGGCCGGACGGAGCTGAACAGGCGGCGCTGGACCGCCTGCGGAAGGTCCTCGGCGGGGCGCCGCGGTCCCGGGTTGACACGCTGCCGGCAAATCATCGGATACCTGGAGTTTTCCCCACGGACGCAGCGATGCCGAACTCTTGATCGTCTTCTTGGAGACACCACGGCGCCTGGTGCCGTTTCATCGGATGTTGTGGATCTTTCTCGGCCGCCGGACCACGGGGGTCGGCGGAGAGCGGATCCACGGCACCGGCGTTGCGTTCCGGCAACGCTGCGCCCCGCACGGTGGGTGCGAGAGCGCGGACCGGAATCTCGGTTCCGCGTCAGTCCGCGCCCACCGGGCGGGACAAGCGCTCGCAAATCTGCGGGACCGGCACTGACCGAGAATGCGACCGACTGGGCCCGGAACGCGGCAAATGCTCGGGTTCGGGCCCGGGAGGGCGATAAGAGTCACTGTGCGAACACCGTTCGCTTATCTCCAGTAATCCGTCCTCTTGCCTTGGTCACGGCAAGTTGGTTGGGAGCGTCCCGCAAGTGACAAGACGCCACCCACAAAGGAGCCCCCAGCCCATGAAGACAGGTCGTATCCCTGCCATCATCTCCGCGAGCCTCCTCGGCTTTGCGCTCACCGCTGGTGGCGTTGCCATCGCGGAATCGGCCAGTGCGGACACCACCACCTCGCACAGCACCTCGGCCCCGGCCAAGCACCACAAGCTGAAGAAGCACCACAAGATCAAGAAGCACCACAAGGCCAAGACCCACCACAAGGCCAAGCACCACAAGAAGCACCACGGTGGCAGCACCGGTTCGACCGGCAGCACCGGCTCGACCGGTAGCAGTGGCTCGACCGGTAGCAGTGGCGCGAGCGGCGCCTCGACCCCGAACAGCCTGCTCAGCCCGGTTGCCGGGATGCTCGGCAGCTGAGCGAGCCTTTCACCCGCACCTCCGCGGAGGGCGGTCGGCGTACCTGCCGACCGCCCTTCGGCGTTCCCGGGCCCCCGCCGGCCGGCCGGCGTCGCAGTTCTCCACAGGGCCTGGTTGTCCACAGGCCCGGGGTCGCGGCGGGCGCGCGAGGTTCCCGGCTCCTAGCTTTCGCAACGTGTAGCTGAGCGGACTTCGTTCAGCGCCGTGCGAATCGACAACCACTAGGAGACCAACCATGAACGCACGTCGTGTTTCCACGATCGTCTCGACCACCCTGATCGGCCTGGCGCTGGCCGGCGGCGGCGCGATCACCGCGCCCTCGGCCGGTGCTGCGACCGTTCCGGCTGTTGTTGCCTCGGGCAGCCCCACGCCCTCCGGCGGCACCCCTTCCGACCCGCAGCAGGCCCCGAAGGCTGGGGACCAGAAGCCGGCCGAGACCACGCCGGTCAAGCACGCCGGGGCCCACTCGAAGGGCAAGCGGGCCAAGACCACGCGGGTTTCCACCCGTACCCGCAGCCACCGCGCCGGCAAGGCCGTCGCCCGGCACCGCAAGCCGATGGCCCCGGCCGGCGCCTCGAGCAGCACCGGCGCACCGATGGCCGGCTGACCGCAGTGCGGCTCGCGGGGCGGTCCGGCGGCGGCCGCCCCGCGGGTCCCTGACGCCGCGTCAGTTCCGGCTGCCGGTAAGGTGATCGACGCAGCCGGAGGAGGAGCCTTGGTCGTCGCGGCTGCCCTGGGCGCGGTCGTCACCGCCCTCTGCTACGGGATCGGAGCCGTGCTCCAGGCCGTGGCGATGCGCGAGGGCGCGCCCGGCGAATCGCTGGATGCCCGCCTCGTGGTCCGGATGCTCTCGCAGTTGCCGTACCTGGTCGGGCTGGCTCTGGACGGGCTGGGATTCCTGGCCTCCCTGCTGGCGTTGCGGCACCTGCCGTTGTTCCTGGTCCAGGCAGCGGTCGCGGGCAGCGTGGGCATCACCGCGTTGTTGGCCGCTCGGTTCCTCGGGGTCCCGCTGGGGCGGGTGCAGTGGGTCGCCCTGGTCGCGCTGGGAGCCGGGGTGGTGCTGCTGGCGATCAGTGCCGAACCCGGGGACGCCGCGTCGTTGAGCAGGCCCGGCCAGTGGGCCGTGCTGATCGGGGTGGCGCCGTTGACGGTGCTCGGCGTCCTGGGGGCACGGCCGGGCCGTGGGGCGGCGGCCCTCATGGGGGTGATCTCCGGCGCGGCCTTCGGCGGGGTCGGGATCGCGGCCCGCGCGCTGCCTGTCTCGGGCGCCTGGTGGCGCCTGGCCGGCCAACCGCTGACCTACGCGGTGCTCGGGTACGGGGTGTTGGGCACGATCATGTTTGCGGCCGGCCTCGAGCGGGGTTCGGTCACCGTCGTGGTCGCGATGATGTTCGCGGTGGAGACCGTCGTCCCGGCCGGCGTCGGCCTGGCCGTGCTCGGCGACACGGCCCGCTCCGGCCTCGCGGCGGTCGCGGTTCTGGGGTTTTTGGTGACCGTCGGCGCAGCTCTGATGCTGGCCGGGTTCGCCCAGCCGGCCGAGTCCCGCAAGGCCGCGGCGGGCGCCGCGCAGGGCCGGTGATTGCCCGCCGCGGCAAGCGGAGCCCCGAAGGTTGGGCCGCCCGGGTCAATGCTCTACCCGAGTCAGTCAAATCCTCGGTCACGGCCCACTTCGCGCCCTTACTCTCAACGTTGCCATGCCAGAGCAGATGCCTCCCGCCTCCACGCCTCGCCGCCGTCCGCGCCTCGCGCGGGCCGCGGTCGTGGCAACCGTCGGTGTTGCCGCGCTCGGCCTCGGTGGGTTGCCCGCCGTGGCGGGTGTGAATCCGGCGCCGGCGCCCAACCAGCCGGCCACCTCCACGATGGGGGTCAACACCGGCAGCGCCCTGGGGGCCGACACGGGTCAGGGCCAGCTCCCGGCCGTGCCGACCATCGGGGGCTCGCAGCTGTCCAGCCCCGGCGTGATCGAGGACCCGGCCGCCGGCGCGTTGCCGTACTTCGACGGAACCTCGTACGTGATCGCCGACGCGACCACCGGCGACATCCTCGCCGCCCGCAACCCGCACGGCCTGTACCGGCCGGCCAGCACCCAGAAGTCCCTGCTCGCGCTGACGATGCTCCCCCGCCTGGACGCGGACGACACCTACACCGCCGACAGGCAGGACGTGAACGTCGAGGGCACCCGGGTCGGCATGGCTGCGGGCCAGACGTACTCGATCAACGACCTCTGGTACGCGCTGTTCCTGCGTTCGGGCAACGACGCGGCCCTCGGACTGGCCAAGGCCGGCGCCGACGGCGACCTGGCCAAGGCCGTCCGGATGGAGAACGAGGAGGCCCAGCGCCTCCAGGCCTACGACACCACTGTGGTCAGCCCGAGCGGCCTGGACGAGCCCGGCCAGTTCTCCTCCGCCTACGACCTGGCCCTGTTCGGCCGAGCCCTGCTCAACCGCGGCGACGCGCGCAAGTACATGGCCACGCAGCACTGGCTGTTCCCGGGCAACGTCACGGCCACGAAGAAGCCGGCCGACCCGGCCAAGATCCAGATCAACTCCGAGAACCGGTTGCTGGGCAAGTACCCGGGCATCATCGGGGTGAAGCCGGGCTACACGACGCTGGCGCACAACACCGACATCGTCGCCGCCCAACGTGACGGCCGGACGATCCTGGTCTCGCTGATGGGTGTACCGCACCCGACGGTGACCCAAGAGGCTGCGGCCCTGCTCGACTGGGGCTTCGCCCACGACGACGAGGTCACCCCGGTCGGGCAACTGGTCGACCCTCTCTCGGCGAGCCAGATGACCCCGGAGGACGACGGATTCTCGTCGTTCTCGGTCATCGACAAGCTGCCCGGGAAGGCCGCCTCGGGCCTGCGGTACGTCCCGATCAGCCTGCGCTGGTCGGCGGTCTCCGGCGGTGTCGCCGCGATGCTGTTCGTCGCAGCCGGGGTGCTGCGCGTGCTCGGCCGCCGACGCTGGCGTCGGCGGCTCGTCACCCGCTGACCCGCACGGCGCACCGGAACGGACATAGCGCCGGTCAATGCACACTTCGGGCGCAATCGCCCGTATGGGAATTTCGCACATTTATAAGGCAATTGCTCCATCCGTGTCCGCCGATTGCGTCAGGATCCCCATCGACCGTCCACCTCGGCGGTCGTATCCGGGGAGCGGGCAATGGTTCAGTTGCGCCCAAGCGTGGCGATCGCGGGGCAGGCCGTTCTGCTGATGAGCCTGGCGGCGGGCGCGACGGCGGTCCACCTCGGACATGCGCAGGCCCAGCCGCCGACAACGACGAAACCGGTGGCGCCGGCGGCACCGGCGGCGACGGCGGTTTCGGCCGCGGTTCCGCGGTGCGACAGGTCGCAACTACGCGGCCGGACGGCCCGCTACGAGGGCGGTTCGGTTTCGGCCACGTACGACAAGGTGTTCCGGCCCTGGGCCTGGGTCCCGTTCCTGAAGACCCACGTCCCGCAGGCCCTGACGACCTGGCGCAACTGGGACGGCGTCGGCCACAACCTGGTGCTGCTGGGTATGTACCGTCGCGGGCACCACTCGCTGTTGGTCGGCTTCGACCCGGCATCCGGTCGTCCTACGGGCACCGTGGAGATCAACCAGTCGCACCTGGGCGGCATGGGATTCGTGGGCCGGTGGCTGTTCGCGCAGGACAACGCCGACGCCGACAGCCACGCCACCGTGCGCCGGTACCGGATCGACCAACTGCGCGCCGCGATGCGCAAGGCGACGCACGGCGGGAACGACCGGCCGTTCCTGCGCATGGACGGCAAGCCGCGGCGGATCGACGCGATCGACTTCTTCGCCGAGGAGGGCAACTCGGTCTACGCCGGGAACCACGGCTCGGAACGGACCGCGCGGATGTACCGGTACACGCTCTCGGCCGACGGACACCTGCAGCGGGCCGAGGGCCCGTGGCGGATCCCGCCGCGCGCGCAGGGCCTCGTGATCACCCCGCGGCTGTTCATCTTCTCCACCTCGCACGGCACCGGTCGCGGGCGGCTGGAGCTGGTGCGCCGGGGCACGCCGAGCGCGGCCGCCCGTCCGTTCGCCTGCGTCTGGATCCCGGCGATGCCGGAGGACATGACCGTGGTCGGCCGCAATGTGCTCATCGACTTCGAGAGCGGCACCGCGCAGTACGCCCCACTGCACCCGAGCAACCGCATCAAGCACTTCCACGCCGGCGGACTGGACGCACTGCTGACGATGACCCATGGCCAGGACCCGACTCCGCCGCGGCCCGCCCCGGGACTGCTCCCGCCGATCGGCCCGGTGGGCGCACCGCCGCGACCGGCCGCCGCCGCCCGCCCGTAGGGGGATGTCCGTCGTCTGACGTGCCGTCAGGTCCAGCGCCGACGCCCTACTCCCGCAGCCCCGTCTGCTGTACCGACCGCAGGTGGGACCGTCGAAACGGCCTTGCTCGTGCCAGACTTGCCTGCAGGAGGGCTCGCACAGTGGCCGAGTGCGGCAGTCTTGAAAACTGCTTTCGGGGGTGACTCCGAACGTGGGTTCGAATCCCACGCCCTCCGCTCCCGAACCGGACAAAACGGCCGCTGAGCTGCGGAAACACCCGCTGAAAGATCCGACCGCCAGCGCCCTTGCACCTCCGTAATTACCCCGGAGGCACCCTGTGAACGGGCACGCAACGGGCACGACATGCCGAACAACGGGCACGCAACGGGCACGCGGCAGGTACCCCACTGGGGTACCGATTCACCTGGGGGCGGTTGCGCGAGAGCCTCCCGCCGGGTGCTCCGAGACCGGCTCGGTTCTTCGTCAGGCCGACGCGTCCCGGAGCGCCGTCCGGCCACGGTGTTGAGAAAAGAGCCCGTGAAAACTATTGCGGTTGCTTCGAATGTTGCGAATACTGAATGTGGGAGAGGGAGGCATCATGACGGCGTTGGCGCTCGCGCCCTTTCAGCCCGACGAGAGCGACATCAGCGCGGCCGTCGAGGCGTTGCCCCACATCAAGGACTACTTGGCCTCTCACACCGGCAGCGTCGTTCGGCTCGTCGTCCCGGACGACCCGCAGGAGACGCTGAGCGTGCCACGTGGCGCTGTGGAACTCCTCGCTCGCGTGCTCGCCCATATGGCTGCCGGGCAGGGTGTCTCGGTCGTGCCCGCGCATGCCGAGCTCACCACCCAGCAGGCGGCTGAACTGCTCAACGTCAGTCGGCCGTTCCTCATTGGTCTGCTGGACGGCGGCGACATCGAGTACCGCAAGGTCGGCAAGCATCGTCGGATCAAGGCCGCGTCCCTGATGACCTACATGGCGCGCGACGACCACGAGCGACGTGAGGCTGCCGACGAGCTGACCCGGTTGAACCAAGAGATGGGCCTGCTCTGAAGTGCCGTTCGTCGTCGTGTACGACGCCAACGTGCTCTACCCGAGCACGTTGCGGGACCTGCTCATCCGGATCGCCCAAGCTGGGTTGGTCCAGGCGAAGTGGACCGAACAGATCCTCGACGAGGTGTTCAGAAGCATCGCCGGGAACCGGCCCGATCTCGACGCGCAAAGACTCGACCGCACCCGCACGCTGATGAACGCCGCTATCCGGGACTGCCTGGTCGCCGGCTACGAGCCGCTGGTCGAGGCGCTCCGGCTTCCCGACCCCGATGACCGCCACGTGCTCGCGGCGGCGATCAAGGCCCGCGCTCAGGTGATCGTCACCAACAACGTGAGGGACTTCCCCGCGGCGGCGCTGCAGGCTTGGGAGATGGAGGCGAAGGCGGCGGACGATTTCGTCCTCGACCAGATCGACATCAGCCGCGAAGCGGTCTACAGCGCGGTCCAGCGAATCGCCGACGCACGACAGAACCCGCCGGCCACCCTCTCCGAGGTCCTCGACCAGTTGGAGCGGGACGGGCTCGTCGAGTCTGCTGCCGCTCTGCGTCAGTAACCCCGCACGGCCTCGTCGCCGAGTATGCGCCCTGCGCACCGCGCATCAAGGCCGAGCCGCTGCGCGGTCGCTGCGCGAGCCTTGACCCGCGGTGCTCCGGACGCGTTGAAGCTTCCCCGAGGTCGCCCCGGAAATGCTGTCCGGTAGCTGCTGAAGGACAGTGTCGGACAATGGCGGTCAGAACTGTCGGGCGGAACAGCCACGGACAATCGCGGTCAGCAATAGATCGAATTCGATCCGACAGGGCTGCTGGTCCGTCCCCGGAAAAACGAATCCACCCCGTGGTAATCGCGAATAGACCGGACCTGCAGCCGGTGGCCTCCGCTGCTACCCGTAGCTGCCTGACGTTGACTGCTGATACGCGAAAGCCCATGCTGAGATGCAGATACATCCGAGCAACGGCCGGCACCAGCACCGGTCCCCGCGACAGCGCAGGCCACACGAACGGTCCGGCCACGACCACGATCAAGCTCACCGACAATCACCCGCCCGGCTTGATAATCACACCAGGCCAATCCCCCAAGGCCCTATGGCAACCCTGATAACCGCTTGAATTCAAATGCGACTGCACTAAGGTATCCCTGCGGGATACGGGGGTATTTGTGCTTTGGCTTATGTGACGGCTATCGGTGCTGATCCGGCGCAGGTCGATTATCGGCTGGGTCTGGGGCACGGCTGCACGGAGCAGGGTGTGGCGCAGGTGCAGTTCTCCTACCACGCCGATGGCCGGGAACGTCCGCTGCGTTGGGTGGGGTCTGGCCTGGAGGCGTTCGGGATCGCGCCGGGATCGGAGCTGACCCCCGACCAGTTCGACGCGGCGCGGGCCTTGATGGCCGGGTGCGACCCGAGGAGCGGACAGCGGCTGGTCGCCCCCAAGTTGGCGGTCTTGGACGGAGCGAAGCTGCCGCTGCCCCCGCTCCTGCAGGCACTGCGCGCCGCTGCGGGGCAGCGAGACGTCGGCTTGGGGGAAATGTTCGCGGCCCCGAAGGACCGGGCCGCGATCATGCGGGCCGAACGGGCCGTGGCCCGCTCAGGCGACGGGGCGCGCTTGCGGGCGGACGAGGCCGGGCACCTGGCCGAGGCCGCGGGACTGGACCCGGGCCAGGTGTGGGGAACCGACGCCTACCGCAGCGCCCTGGGAAACCTGACCCACAGCCGCGTGCAGCTCGCGCCGGACGGCAGCCGCACGGAGGTTCTGGTCCCGCGCCGGGCAGTGGTCGGCAACCTGGGTTACGACATCTCCTTCACCCTGCCGAAGTCGCACTCGCTGCTGCTCGCCTTCGCCGATGAGGCCACCGCGCATCGGATCGAGGCGGTCTACGACGCCGCGGTGGCCGACACGTTCGCCTGGTTGGAGTCGAGCACCTGCTACGGGATGCGCGGCAAGCACGGCGAGGGGCGCACCGCGCAAACTGTCCAGGGCAACGGGTTCGCTGGATGGGCCATGACCCACCGGGCCGCCCGACCGATCGGGGACGCGGTCGTGGGGGACCCGCACTGGCATGTGCACGTCACCATTGCGAACCTGACCCGCGGCGGCGACGGGAAGTGGTCGACGGTGGGCGCGGGCGGCCGGGACCTGATGCGGCATGCACCGGCCGTGGACCACGTGCTGAAGGCGCTGGTCCGCCGGGAACTGTCCGACAGTTTCGGGGTCAGCTTCCAGCGATCGGAACGGACCGGGGCGTGGGAGGTCACCGCGATCCCGGACGCGACACTGGTCGCGTTCTCCAAGCGGGGTGCCTCGATCGCAGGACTGCTCACCGACCTGGGTTTCGACCCGGACACGGCCTCCCGGCGGGCGCAGGACCTGGCCGCGGCGCAGAGCAGGCAGCACAAGTCCCACGCGACCGCAGCGCCGGACGCGACGCTGCGCCAGATCTGGCAGGACCAGGCCCGCGCTCAGGGTGTCGACCCGGTCGCCCTGGCCGCCACCGCGCTGCCGGGCCGATTGCCGCAACGGTTGCCGGAGGAGCAGACAACGCTTGCCGTGGTGGTCGATCGGCTGCTGGACCCCGAATCCGGGCTCACCGCGACCGGGCGCCGCTTCACCCGCGCCGACGCGCTGGCCGCGGTCGCCGACGCCCTGCCGCACGGCGCTGGCACCATCACCGAGATCGAAGGCCTGACCGACAAGGCGCTGGCCCACCCGCAGTTCCTCGCCCTGCCCGCGGCCGGTGCCGAGATCGCCGAGCATGCCGGGATCGTGAGCAACGGGCCGCGGCACCTGCTCGACGCCTCGCACATGACAAACGCTGCCCGCTGGAGCACTGCCGATGTGTTCGCGGCCGAACAGGTCATCCTGCGCGCCGCCGCCGGAAGGGCCCGCGGTGCGGCGTGCGTGGGCATGGACGCGGCGGGCATGGCGATTTCAGCCGTGGAGGCCACTGCGGGACACCGGTTGTCCCACGAGCAGGCGTCTGCGGTGCTGCGCCTTACGGCGTCGGACCGGGCCTTGGACGCCGTGCTCGGAGCCCCGGGAACTGGCAAGACCACCATGCTCGCCGCCGCCCGGACCGCCTGGGACTCGGAAGGTTTTGTGGTCGCCGGGGCCGCGACCGCCGCCGTCGCCGCGGCGAACCTGCAGGTCGAGTCCGGAATCGCCTCGCGCACCCTGGCCCAGTGGCTGCACCGGATCGACACCGGCCCAGGGCTGGCCGGGGTGGACGTACTGGTGCTGGACGAGGCCAACCTGACCGATGACCGGGCCCGCGCCGCCCTGTACACCAAGGCGGCTCGCACGGGCACCAAGGTCGTGGAGGTCGGGGACCCGCAGCAGCTACGCGGAGTCGGCTGCGGGTCCCTGTTCGGCCGGGTCCACGCCATGGTCGACGGCCCGGTACTGACCGAGAACCACCGCCAACGCGACGCCGACGAACGCGCCGCGATCACCGCCTGGCGCGAAGGACGGCCCCTGGAGTCGCTGGAATCATGGGCCGCACGTGGCCGGATCGTCGCCGCGGACACCCCCGACGCTGCGGTTGCGGGACTGCTCGCGAAATGGATGCACGAACGCGTCGGGGCCCCGGATGCGCACACCGAGATCGCCTCCGTGGTCATGCTCGCCGCGACCAACCTGAGCGTCGAGCGACTAAACACCGCCGCCCAGGCCGTACGGGCCGCGACCGGGGAACTCGGCCACGGGCGCACCTACAACCTCGAGGGTGGCCGGGACCTGTTGCTGCACGAGGGTGATCACGTGCTGATCCGCCTGAACGACCGTAATCAGCGGATGCATGAAGGCCCCGACGTGCTGAACGGGTATCGGGGCGTGGTCGAGCACATCGGAGCCGCTGGGCGCCTGGCGGTGGCATGGCGCAAGGCTGGGCCCGACGGTCCGCAGGTCCAGCGCGCCGTCCTCGATCCGGGTTTCATCGCGAGCGGTGGCCTGTCGCTGGGCTACGCGATGACCGTGCACAAGGCCGAGGGCCTGACCGTCGGCTCCGGCTGGGCCCGACCCGACGGCACGTCAGGCGGCGGGGTGGTTCTGGTCCACGCCGCCGGCATGGACCCTGCAGCGCTGCACGTGGCCACCACCCGCCACCGCGAACGCGTGCTGCTCTTCGCCGCCCCCGGACAACTCGAACAACCGCCTGGCGCGGCCTGGGACCGTTCGGTGGATCCGGTCGAGCGGGTCGTCAGTGCACTGGCGCAGCAGGCCGGCGCCGACCGCGGCAGCCCGAATGATGTCCCCCTGCACGACGACCTCGGCCGCACCGCGTCGCCCACCTCGGGTGCTGCGCCAGTGCCGGAACCCGCTGCCGATTCAGCCGCGGAACGGCGGGAACTCATGGCCCGACTCGAACTGAACCAGCTCGCCGACCAGATGCGGGAAGCCTGGACCGCACACGCCGACACCGCCGGCGAACTGGCGCGCGCCGAAACGCAACTGTCCATCGCTCGCGACTGGGCCGCCCGGTGCGAACACGACGCACACAAACTCGCAGACAGCACCGCCCGGCTGGCCGAAGCCCGCCAGGCAGCCGAGGCCGCCAGGGCCGTGGGCGAACCCGCCGCTGCCCGCATCGCCGGACGCACCACCGGGCTGCGCGAACAGATCCACGCCGCCTGGGCCCGGGAGTACGAACCCGCGCGCGCCGCCGCCGCCGACTACCTGGCCGGGCCCGGACGGCTCGGGATGAACCAACGCCGTGTGAACCGGGCCGAGGACACCCTGCACCGGTGGGCCGCCCAATGGCGCCACCTGCACCCCGGCCTCGACACCACCCGCCTGGCCTGGCAGGCCAGCCTGCACCCGGCCAACCACGACCACATCCTCAGCCGCTCGTTCGCCGCCCGCGTCGCCGAACAGGCCCACCTCGAGCTACCCGGCGAACACGCCGCCGCCGCAGCCGCCAAGGCGGCGACCAAGCACGCCGAGACGGTGGCCGCCGAAAACCGACAACTGGACAGCCACCAGGCGATGCGCCGACTCTCCCCGCCCGGGCTCGAGCGATTGCACCGCGACCCCGCCCGCGCGGTGGTACAAGCCACAGACACCCACCTGCGCGCCACCGAAGCGCACACGTCGGCCACTGCTCGGATCACCCAACTGCGAGAGCACCCGATCGTGCAGGCACAACCGGACCCCGAGCACTGGATCGAGAACCTGCACACGGGATGGAGCGCCGCCCGCACCGTCGCCGCCGCCCTGCAACGGGCGGCCCGCGCCGCCGAACGCGCCGTCGAACCCGACCACAGCTACTACCGGTCCCATCACCACGACCTGCACCGCGAAGGACCCAACCTCGGCCTTTGACCGCGCGGTGGAACAAGCCACAGACACCCACCTGCGCGCCACCGAAGCGCACACGTCGGCCACTGCTCGGATCACCCAACTGCGAGAGCACCCGATCATGCAGGCACAACCGGACCGGGACATAGGAGTGAAGTCCAACTCGGGAGCCCGACGAAAACGCTGTGACATCTCAACATGTGGACACGGCCGCTGCGTGGCCGATGTTGAGATGACACAGCGCCCGTCGGGCTCCCGGTCGAGACTTCACTCCTAGGTTGGCCGCGCTCCGCGGGTCTGTGCAGCTAACGGCACCTCTCTAAGTCAAGCCGCCGGGGCCAGAGAGGAAACCAACTTGTTGAATCTGGGCGGGGTTCGTGGTCTGCAGCCATGATCTTCGAGGCTGTGGTCGGGGTCGCTCGGGAAACTTGTCGCCCTGCTGGGCTGACTGTCTAACGGCCTGCGTCTCGGTCACAGCCGCCCGGTGGGAGTGGCTCGAGAGAGGTCGGCAACGCCCGAAGTTGGTCTGCCCTCCGACCGGATTCCAGTGATCATCGTCCGGTTGGAGGGAAGCTTCGAATGCCTGCTGGGGATCGCGTCCGTCGCACCGTGCTAGTTGCGGCTGGCTGCTCGCATGGACACGACGCAGAACGCTGCAGCCCTAGCTCCGGCGACTGCTTCAACAGCAGACTCGGGGCCGTCTCGCCTTGCTAGATCGCCACATATGGGCTGGACTCGCCATGAGAATCTCGCAGTCAATCGTGCAGGCCGAGTCGCGCCAGACAATCGTCGGCCTTGAGGTCTAGAACGACAACCGACATCACGCAGCCATTCGGATTGGGCTGCTGCGCGCTCGGTAGTCGCCACGAACCCCGCGCCGTGCGCGTTCTGCGGACCTATCGCTCCGTAAAATGGGTTGGCGCACTCTGCAATCGCGGCGCGATGAAGGGCCGTGGCCCCACGTGCTTCGAAATCAGCGGAACACGGGGCTACGACGGAAGCGGAGTTGGTCCCAGTTTCACGGTGATGTCGAAAGTGAATGCTCCGCTACCGATCACATGAAATTGCGCGCCCTGTTTCGGATCTATAACTACGGCTAAGTCACCGCCGTCTTTCGCTGGAACACTTTTAACAATTTTTGCCTGGGAGGACGGATCTATACGGACCTCGCTTCCCTTAATGCAGTCTGGCGAAGTTTTCAGAAATATCTCACCCGCCGCGGTGTCGGTGATGAGCGGTGGCGGGGTAGCAGTTGCATCTACAGAGTAAGTCCCGGCTCCCACTCCCAACGACACATCACATATGACTGTCGCCCCCGGCACGTTGCTTATCGGCGAGGGTGTGATGGCGACCTTGTGGTGACCACAGGCAGCGAGCGTACCGCAAAAGAGCGACGCGACGATTACGGAGACTCCGGTCCTCAGGCAGCGAACCATTCCGATCGCCATCATGAACATCTCTCCCACGTGTTCGACCAAGCATCCCTACCATCCCAATTGGAGGTGTCCACGGTGGGAGCAGGCGCAGCTGGTTCTGCTATCTGAAAGCCGGAAAAGCTGCTAATCCCAGTGAAATTAGTCCACGCGCCTGACCAGTAGGTCGTATTCAGAAATGGTTTACGTAACGGAACATTAACGTTATTTACTTTCGGTCTTTCAGTGATGAACTCAGAATGTGTACCGTCATAAAAATTCGAGGTCGCCGGGCTTCCATGGCTAACGATCGGAATCGATTGAAGTGGGAAGGTGTCCCAGAACATTCCAGTGGTCACATTGAATCGCCCCGGCTTTGATGGAGGCTCTGATGCTATGGGAGAATTGCATCGTGGCGCCTCCGAAGAAATATCCACCCGAGTTGCGTGAACGCGCTGTTCGATTGGTCTTTCAGATACGCAAGGAACGTGGCACCACCCAT
>DATASX010000018.1 GCA_036269075.1 Sporichthyaceae bacterium | reverse complement strand
CGTCACGTGCACGTTCAAGGGCCAGCGCCGGCTGAGCCCAGACGAGGTCGCCCGCTACCTGTTCCGCAAGGTGGTCAGCTGGGGCCGCAGCTCCAACGTGTTCCTGCGCAACGGCGCCCGGCTCTACCTCGACGTCGGCAGCCACCCCGAGTACGCCACGCCCGAGTGCGACGACGTCGCCGAGCTGGTCACCCACGACAAGGCGGGGGAGCGGGTGCTCGAGGGCCTGCTGAAGGACGCCGAGCAGCGACTCCACGACGAGGGCATCGCCGGGGAGATCTACCTCTTCAAGAACAACACCGACTCCGCCGGCAACTCCTACGGCTGCCACGAGAACTACCTCGTCGCGCGCCACGGTGAGTTCTCCCGACTGGCCGACGTGCTGATCCCGTTCCTGGTGACCCGTCAGATCATCTGCGGCGCGGGCAAGGTGCTGCAGACCCCCCGGGGTGCGGTGTACTGCGTGAGCCAGCGCGCCGAACACATCTGGGAAGGCGTCTCCTCGGCGACGACCCGGTCGCGGCCGATCATCAACACCCGCGACGAACCGCACGCCGATGCCGAGCGCTACCGCCGCCTGCACGTGATCGTCGGCGACTCGAACATGTCCGAGACCACGACCTTGCTCAAGGTCGGCTCGACCGATCTGGTGCTGCGGATGATCGAGTCCGGTGTGGTCATGCGGGATCTGACGCTGGAGAACCCGATCCGCGCGATCCGCGAGATCAGCCACGACATGACGGGGCGTCGGAAAGTCCGGTTGGCCAACGGCAAGGAAGCCACCGCGCTGGAGATCCAGGAGGAGTACCTGTCCAAGGCGCGCGACTTCGCGGCCCGGCGGGCTCTGGACGACGGCGTGGTCAAGCGCGTACTCGACCTGTGGGAGCGCACGCTGATGTCCGTCGAGTCCGGCGACCTCGGGCCGGTGGAGCGCGAGATCGACTGGATCACCAAGTACCGGCTGATCGAGAGCTACCGGGCCAAGCACGACCTGGCGCTGTCCTCGCCGCGCGTGGCCCAGCTCGACCTGGCCTACCACGACATCAACCGCCACCGCGGCCTGTACTACCTGCTGGAGAAGAAGGGCAGCGTCGAGCGCGTGGCCCGCGACCTGGCGATCTTCGAGGCCAAGTCGGTGCCCCCGCAGACGACCCGGGCCCGGCTGCGCGGCGAGTTCATCCGCCGCGCGCAGGAGCGCCGGCGCGACTTCACCGTCGACTGGGTGCACCTGAAGCTGAACGATCAGGCGCAGCGCACGGTGCTCTGCAAGGACCCCTTCCGCCACACCGACGAGCGAGTTGAGAAACTCATCGCGTCCATGTGACCGGTTCGGTGCGAAACGGGCCGTGGATTCCCGCTGATTCATGGTGGGATGCCGCAAAGCACACGCCGTGGTGAGGACAGGTCCGTGCGTCGCTCTGGTTCGGTGGTCATCGCCCTTTGCCTGCTGCTGAGCGGGTGCGGCGGCGGTGACAACAAGCAAGCCGCCGGCAAGGCGTGCCAGAACACCGCGGAAACGCAGTGCACCAAGTCGTTCACGAACACGCCGTTCCAGTTCCCGAGCGTCTCCAGCGACCAGGTGGGCGTGGATCCGGCCGTCGCCTCCACCACCAGTCCGCCGGCCGACAGCCAGATGAAGACCCTGCGACCGGGCACCGGCGCGGCTGTCCGAGCTGACGACGAGATCGTCGCGGACTTCCGCGGTCAGGTCTGGGAGACCGGCGGGCAGGTTCAGCCGTTCTTCGACACGTTCGCCAACGGCGTGCCGTACGCGAAACCGGTCTCGGACACCGGCTTCTACTGGACCAAGAAGATCCAGGGCGTCAAGGTCGGTTCGCGGGTGCTGATCGTCATGGCGCCCAAGGACACCTTCGGCATCCACCCGCCGCCCAACTCCGACATGCTGCCCAACGACACGCTGATCTTCGTGGTCGACGTGCTCGGCGCCTTCCCGCGCAAGCAAGGCCCGACCGGCACAGCGGTGGCCCTGCACGAGGCCAAGTTGCCGACGGTGACCGGCACCACCGACCCGAAGGTCGCCGTCCCGGCCGGGACTGCCCCGACCAGCCTGCAGTCGCTGGTCCTGGTCCGCGGCAAGGGCGCCAAGGTCACCGACGGCCAGTGGCTGCTCGTCCAGTACACCGGGCTGGTCTGGAATGACAGCAAGGTGTTCGACTCGACCTGGACGCGCAAGGAGGGGGCGACTCCCGAGGCGATTCGGATGGCCGCCCCGGGTCAGTTGAACGGCCAGCCGGCTCCGGGTGAGGTCCCCGGGGTGGTCAAGGGGCTGGTCGGACACACCGTCGGTAGCCGGGTACTGATCGTGATCCCGCCCGGTCAGGGTTACGGGAAGACGGGGCTGCCGTCAGCCGGGATCAGCGGCACCGACACCTTGGTGTTCGTGATCGACATCCTCGGCTCGTACCGGACCGGCGCGATCCAGACGCCGACGCCGACGCCGACCAGCACCAGCGCGAACTGACGGCGCCTCAGGCCAGCAGCGCGGCCGCGTGCCGCCCGGCCGCGGCCGCGGCCAGGAAGCAGGCCGGGTCGTCGGCCGGACCGCGGCCCATCGAGGAGCACCGCACCGGGCCGGACAGCAGAACGTCGAGCAGTCCGGCGGGGTCGACCTCGACCAACCGGTGCCGGTCGCCCAACGCCTTGGCCGCCGCGTGCAGCGCGGTGCCGAACGGACCGGGCAGCGTGGGGACCACGACGTCGGCAGACATCAGCGCCACCCGGCCGTAGGCGGTCAGGCTGTGGTGCGAGATCCCGCGGTGCCGCTCCCGCGGGTCGGCCTGCGAGACTCGCAGCGCCCCGACCGGTCGGCCACCGAGCACGACCGCCGCATTGACCGCCTCCCCGACGGCAACCCCGGAGAAGCCCCAGCGGGTGTCGGTGCCAAGGTTTCCCGGGCCCTGGGCGACCACGATCACCTCGGCGTGCAGCAGGGCGGTGGCCACCAGCAGGCCGGAGTGCAGCGAGACGCAGTCGACGTCGCCCCCGTACGCCTGGCCGGTGCTGACCACACCGGCCAGCAGGCCGGCCTCCCGAAGCGCGGCCGCCGCGCGGGACAGCACGGCCGGCAGGGCCGCGCCATCGGTCATCACGTGGACCACGCGGGTGCCCGGCCGGTCGTGGGCCACCGCCAGGCAGATCGGGGCCAGCGAGGAGTGCAGGTCGGCGGTGATCACCGGCACCCCACCGAGGTCGTCGGCCTCCTGAAGCATTCGGTGATGCGCGCTGTCCGGCTCTTCCGGGCCGGCCACCATGGGTTGCAGCGGCATGTAGCGCGCCTTGACCAGGTGGCCCGCGGACGGTGCGTCGTCGGGCAGCCGGTCCGGCAGTGCGACCACCATCGCGTGCCCGCCGGTGCCCAGCCCCTGCAGCACAGCATTGACGTTCAGCAGGACCGTGTCGCCGGGCCGGGGCGTGCCGACCAGGTCGGTGTAGGCCAGCGCCCGGCGCCGCTCGGGGCTTGGGCCGTCGACGACGACGTCGACTTCGACCACGCCGGGCCATTCGTCCAGCACGGCGTCGACCATCCCGCGCCGCCAGCGGATCATGGACCCCAAGGTACGCCCCCAGACAGCATCTTCTGCCGTGTCGCGCGCCTCTCGAACGCGTCGAAGGGCGCGCGACACGGCAGAAGATGGGTCCTCCCCGTAAGGTCGGAGCGGAGGTGGTGCCCGGGTGTCGGCGAAGCGCACGGAGCGGTTGCTGAACCTCACCATCTGCCTGCTCGCGGCGCGGCGATTCCTGACGAAGGACCAGATCCGGCAGGCCGTCCCGGACTACGCCCGGTGCGCCACCGAAGAGGCCTTCGAGCGGATGTTCGAGCGCGACAAGGATGAGCTGCGCGAGCTCGGCATCCCGTTGACCACCGGCACCCAGGGCGCGTTCTTCGGCGACGAGCTCGGCTACCGCATCGACCGCGACGCCTACTCGCTGCCCGAGGTCTCGTTCAGCCCCGAGGAACTGGCGGTGCTCGGCCTGGCGGCTCGGGCCTGGCAGCAGGCCTCGCTGTCGCATGCCGCGGGGACCGCGGTGCTCAAGCTGGGCGCGACCGGCGTCGAACCGGATGCCGATGCCGTGCTCGGCCTCGAACCCCGGGTCGGGGCCACCGCGACCTGGTTCGCCGACCTGTGGGCCGCCGTGCGCGACCGCTACCCCGTCTCGTTCGAGTATCGGGGCCCGCGCGACGCGGCACCTGCCCGCCGCCGGGTCGAGCCGTGGGGGCTGCTGTCCCGCGGCGGCCGGTGGTACCTGGTCGCCGCCGACCTCGACCGGCGCGCGGTTCGCGTGTTCCGGGTCGACCGCGTCGGCGGCCCGGTCACGCCGGAGGGCTCCGACGGGTCGGTGACCGTCCCGCCCGGCACGGATCTGCGCGAGCACCTGGCCCGGCTCAGCCCACCGGAGCCCCGCGCGGTGGCCACGGTGCGCGTCCGCGCCGACGCCGGTTTCGGGCTGCGGCGCGACGCCGTCACCAGCAAGCCGCTGGACGACGAGTGGGACCTGCTTGAGGTGCCCTACGGCGATGTCGAGCAGTTGGCCGCGGAACTGGTCGCGTACGGACCGGCGGTCGTCGTGACCGGGCCGGAGGAGTTGCTGGCAGCCGTCGTCGGGCGGCTGCGCGCGCTGGTCGAGGCCGCGGACCGCGCGGCGACGCCGGCCGGAGGAGGGGCATGACCACCGCGGCCGATCGGCTCACGCGCCTGCTCGCGCTGGTGCCGTACCTGCTCAACCGGCAGGGCATCCCGCTGGCCACCGCGGCCCGTGACGCCGGCATCAGCGAGGCGCAACTGGTCAAGGACCTGGAGCTGCTGTTCGTCTGCGGGCTGCCCGGGCACATGCCGGACGACCTGATCGATGCCGAGTGGGATTCCGGTCAGGTCTACCTGTCCAACGCCGACACGATCGGCCGGCCGCTGCGGCTGGGCATCGACGAGGTCGCCGCGTTGCTGGTCGGGCTGCGACTGCTCGCCTCCTTGCCGGGCATCAGCGACCGCGCGGCGCTGGACAGCGCGGTGGCCAAGCTGCAGGAGGTGGCCGGCTCGGTCGCCGGCGACGTCGCGGGCCGCCTCGACCTGGCCGGGGGCGACGAGACGCCGGAGGCGGTGCTGGCGCAGACCCGGCGCGCCCTCGTCGAGGGCCGCAGGCTGCACCTGCGCTACTGGGTGCCGGGGCGCGACGAGGCGACCGAGCGCGACGTCGATCCGGTGCGGATCGCGATCGTCGAGGGCCACACCTACCTGGAGGGCTGGTGCCACCGGGCCGAGGACGTCCGACTGTTCCGGCTGGACCGGGTCCTCGCGTTGCAGGTGCTCGACGTGCCGGCCGATCCGCCCCGGGCACCGCACCGCGACCTCGACGGCGGACTGTTCCGCGCCTCGCCGGAGGACACCGTCGCGACCCTGTACCTGGCGCCCGAGGCGCGGTGGGTGACTGAGTACTACCCGTGCGACTCGGTCGAGGACCTTCCGGACGGCTCGACCATCGTTCGGCTGCGCACCGCGGGCCCGGACTGGATCGTGCGACTCGCGCTCCGACTCGGCCCGGCTGCGGCGGTGGTTGATCCGCCGCGGATTGCCGATACGGTGCGGGAACGCGCGCTGGCGACGCTGGCGCAGTACGGGTAGCGGCCGTGACGTCGGGAGAGTGGATGACCACTCAGCTCAAGGTGACCTGCCCCGCGTGCGGGCATGTCCGGGTGCCGACCGAGGACGTCCGGATAGTGGTCGGCGAACCGCCCAAGAGCTCCTACTACGTGTTCACCTGCCCGGAGTGCACGAAGCGCGTGCGTCGGCCGGTCACCGAGGACGTCGTGGACGAGTTGGTCTCCCGCGGGGTCCCCTCGGTTCGGACGGTGATGGGCGCATGACCATGGTGCTGGTCTGGGTGGTCGCGGGCGTGCTCGGTGTCGCGGTGCTGGTCGTGCCCGCGTTACGCCTGTGGCGGGAGGTTCGCACACTGGGCCGTACGGTCAAGCAGGTGTCGCGGGACATCGGCGACGCGCGTGAGGGACTCGATGCCGTGACCCGCGACCTGCCCCGCCGGTACTGACCGCTCGACCCGAACCGGACGCCGGTCGGCGCCGAATGCTGTGACGGATCATGTCGAGGACCAGCCCCCAGGTAACCTGGACCCGACGGAGGAGGACTTGTGGGCAGAGGGCTAGAGCTCTTCCTGCTGATACTCGTAGGAACGCTGCTGTTCGGGGCCAAGCGCCTGCCCGGTGCGGCCAAGGCGTTGGGTGAGTCGATCAACATGTTCAAGAAGTCGGTCAAGGACGAGCCCGACCCGAATCGACCTCCGACGGTGATCCCCGGAAAGGTTGAACCCGACCCCGGCAAGGATCAGGGCCGGGACCCAGGTGCCTGAATCGGTGACCCGTACGACGAGGGGTTGCGGCGAGCGAGCTTGCGAGTGAACCAGTGACGCAGTCCGCGCCACCTTCGGCTGTGCACCGAGGATCGGTGGCGCGGCGGTGACAGCAGGCACTCGTGACGCCCCCGGTCGCGGTTCCGCCTCCAACTCGGCTCGCATGCCCTTGGTGGAGCACCTGCGGGAGTTGCGCAACCGGCTGATCAAGGCGCTGCTCGCCGTGGGTGCGGGAGCGATCCTGGGCTGGGTTCTCTACAACCCGATCGTGCACGCCCTGATCCGGCCCGTGTGCCAGGCCAACGTCCACGGCGTGGCCACCGGGAAGTGCGGCGCGCTGGTGGTCACCGGCGTCGTCGGGCCGTTCTCCTTGCAGATCAAGGTGGCCTTGTTCGCCGGGTTGGCGATCGCCTGCCCGGTCTGGCTCTACCAACTGTGGGCGTTCCTGGCCCCGGGGCTGCACCGGCACGAGAAGCGCTGGGCCTATGGCGTGGTCGCGGTCGGAGTGCCGCTGTTCGCGCTCGGGGCCGGGCTCGCCTACCTGATCCTGCCCACCGCGGTCCGCGTCCTGCTGGGCCTCGCGCCGGCCGACGTGCACAACCAGGTGCCGTTGGACGACTACCTCAACTTCGTGCTGCGGATGCTGTTCGTCTTCGGCATCTCCTTCGAGCTGCCGTTGATCCTCGTGCTGGCCAACCTCGCCGGGATCCTCTCGGCCAAGCGCATCCGTTCGTGGTGGCGCGGGATGGTGTTCGGCATCTTCGTGTTCGCCGCCGTCGCGACCCCGACCGGCGACCCGGGCACGATGAGCGCGATGGCGGTGCCGATGGTCCTGCTGTACGGGATCGCGGTAGGGATCACGACAATGGTCGACCGCCGCAGGGCCCGACGGGACGAAGTCGAGAGCTGACCTTCTGCGAGGCTGACCGAATGTCTTCGCCCGCCGAGCGGTACGCGGCTGCGCGCGTGCGCGCCGCGGAGCAGGGCACTGTGCTGCACCGGTTCCGGGAAGCGCTGCCGTTCCCGCTCGACGACTTCCAGGTCAGGTCCGCCCAGGCACTGGAGTCCGGCGCCGGGGTGCTGGTCGCCGCGCCGACCGGTGCCGGCAAGACCGTGGTCGGGGAGTTCGCCGTCGAACTCGCCCTGGACTCCGGCCGCAAGTGCTTCTGGACCAGCCCGATCAAGGCGCTGTCCAACCAGAAGTTCGCCGACCTGGTGGCGCGGCACGGTGCGGCCAAGGTCGGCCTGCTGACCGGCGACAACACGATCAACGGCGAGGCCCCGGTGGTGGTCATGACCACCGAGGTACTGCGCAACATGCTCTACTCCGGGTCGCACACCCTGCGCGGGCTGGGCTTCGTGGTCATGGACGAGGTGCACTACCTGGCCGACCCGTTCCGCGGCGCCGCCTGGGAGGAGGTGATCATCCACCTCCCGGAGTCGGTGACGTTGGTGTCGCTGTCGGCCACCGTCTCCAACGCCGAGGAGTTCGGTGAGTGGCTGAAGACCGTGCGCGGCCACACCGAGGTGATCGTCTCCGAGCACCGGCCGGTACCGCTGTGGCAGCACGTCCTTGTGCGCGACCAGATTGTCGACCTGTTCGTCGACGACGGGCAGAAGCAACTCAACCCGGACCTGGTCCGGTTGGCGCGGCGCGGCGCCTGGGGCGACGGTCCGCCGCGCCGGGGCCAACGGCGCCAGGGCGGTCGGCCCAACGGGGTGCCGAGTCGGGCCGAGGTCGTCGCCCGGCTGGAACGGTCGGGACTGCTGCCGGCGATCACGTTCATCTTCAGCCGGGCCGGGTGCGACGCCGCGGTGCAGCAGTGCCTGCGGGCCGGCTTGCGGCTCAACGGCCCGGGGGACCGCGAGACGGTGCGTTCGGTGGCCGAGCGGGCCTGCGCGAGCATCCCGGAGTCCGACCTGGTCGTGCTGGGCTGGTCGGAGTGGCTGGACGGGCTCGAGCGCGGCGTCGCAGCCCATCACGCGGGCATGCTCCCGGCGTTCCGGGAAGTCGTCGAGGAACTGTTCGTACGCGGCCTGGTCAAGGCGGTTTTCGCCACCGAGACCCTCGCGCTGGGCATCAACATGCCGGCCCGGGCCGTCGTGCTGGAGAAGCTGGTCAAGTTCAACGGCGAGACCCACGCCGACATCACGCCGGGGGAGTTCACCCAGCTCACCGGTCGGGCCGGGCGCCGCGGCATCGACGTCGAAGGCCACGCGGTCGTGCTCTGGCACCCGGACATGGACCCGCGGGCGGTCGCCGGGCTGGCCTCGGCCCGGACTTTCCCGCTGCGGTCGAGCTTCCGGCCTTCGTACAACATGGCCGTCAACCTGGTCGGGCAACTGGGTCGGGTCCGCGCGCGGGCGTTGTTGGAGACCTCCTTCGCCCAGTTCCAGGCCGACCGCTCGGTGGTCGGTGTGGCCGCGCAGATCCGCAAGCAGGACGAGGGTCTGACGGGCTATCAGGAAGCCGCCGAATGCGATCGGGGCGACTTCGCGGAGTACTTCGCGCTACGGACCACGCTCAGCGAGCGCGAGACCGCATTGGCCAAGCAGCGCTCCCGCGACGGCCGCGCCCAGGTCGGAAGCTCGTTGACCAAGCTGCGCCGCGGCGATGTCGTGCTGGTGTCCCGCGGCCGCTTCGCCGGCCTGGCCGTCGTGTTGGACAACGTGCACGACGTCGACGGCGTCCCGGCCCGCCTGATGGTGCTGACCGCCGACAAGCAGTACCGGCGGTTGACCGAGGCCGACTTCACCGGGCCGGTCGAGCCGGTGGAGAAGCTGCGGATCCCGAAGTCGTTCAACCCGCGGGCCGCCCTCGATCGCCGCGACCTGGCCGCGACCGTGCGCAACAAGGTCGCCGAGCCGAAGGTGCGGCGCAGCCGTCCGGACCGCGCGGCCGAGGACGACGAGGTCGCGCAGCTGCGTCGGGAGATCCGTTCGCACCCGTGCCACTCCTGCCCGGACCGGGAGGACCACGCCCGCTGGGCCTCGCGGCACAAGCAGCTGACCCGCGAGACCGAACGGCTGCGGACGCAGGTCTCGACCCGCACCGGCACGATCGCCCGCACCTTCGACCGGGTCTGCTCGACCCTGCAGACGTTGGGCTACCTGGACGGCGACACTGTGACGCCGCAGGGCAGACGGCTGGCGCGGCTCTACACCGAACTGGACCTGCTGGCCGCCGAGTGCCTGCGCCGCGGCCTGTGGTCCGGGCTGGGCCCGGCAGAGTTGGCCGCGTGCGTCTCGGCGCTGGTCTACGAGTCGCGGACCAAGGACGAGGCGCCACCGCCGAACATCCCGGACGGCCAGGTGCGCGACACGCTCAGCGCGATGGTGCGGACCTGGAGCGAGCTGGAGCGCGTCGAGCGGGATCACAAGGTGGCGTTCCTGCGCGAGCCCGACCTCGGCTTCGTGCGGGCCACGCACCGCTGGGCCGCGGGCCGGTCGCTGGAGGCGGTGCTGCGCGAGGCGGACCTGTCGGCCGGCGACTTCGTCCGCTGGTGCAAGCAATTGATCGACCTGCTCGGCCAGCTCGCCGCGGCCGCCGAACCCGACGTGGCCGCCGTGGCCGAGGCGGCCATCGCTGCGGTGCGCCGCGGGGTCGTGGCGTACTCCTCGGTGGCCTGATCCGCCGACCTTCCCCATCTTCTGCCGTGTCGCGCGCCGTTCCCGCTTCGGGTAGGGCGCGCGACACGGCAGAAGATGCGAGTTTTGGGCGAGGAGCGACCCTCAGGACAAGGCCATCTGGAGCGCCTCCAGCACCCGGTTGCACGGGCCCCCGAGGCCCCAGTGGTCCGAGAGCGCAAGCAGGGTCTCGGGCTCGCGGGGGAACGCCGGCAGGGTGGCGTCGAGGGCGGGTATCGGCAGGTCCCGCACGACGTCGACGACGCGGGGCGCGACGGCCAGGTACTCGGCGGCGGCGAGAATCTTGCGCCGCACCCCGACGGCCATCGGCGAGCTCGGGTCGGCCGCGGCGGCCAGCACGCCGGGGACGTCGGTGTAGGCCGAGACCAGCGCGGCCGCGGTCTTCTCCCCGACCCCGGGCACGCCGGGCAGGCCGTCGCTGGGGTCGCCGCGCAGCGCCGCGAACGCCGCGTAACCGCGTCCCGGAATCTCGTACTTGGCGCTGACCGCGGCCTCGTCGTAGATCTGCAGATTGCGCACGCCCTTGGCGATGTACAGCACCCGGACCGCGCGGGAGTCGTCGACCAACTGGAACAGGTCGCGGTCGCCGGTGACCACGTCGACCGGGCCGTCGGCCTGCGTCGCCAGCGTCCCGATCACGTCGTCGGCCTCGTAGCCGGGGACGCCGAGGTACGCGATCCCGAGCGCGTCAAGGACCTCGAGCATGATCGGCACCTGCGGGCTCAGCTCGTCCGGGATCTCCTCCGCGCCCTGGGCGGCGACCCGGTGGGTCTTGTACGACGGGATCGCGTCGACGCGGAACTGCGGACGCCAATCGGCGTCCAGGCAGGCCACGAGACGATTCGGCCGACGCAACCGGACCAGGTAGGAAATGAAGTCCAGCAAGCCGCGCACGGCGTTGACGGGGGATCCGTCCGGTGCCCGGAACGTGTCCGGCACCCCGAAGAACGCCCGGAAGTACAACGAGGGCGCGTCCAGCAGCATCGTTTCGGCCACGCCGCAGCCTCCCAGAAGCCCCGCCTGAAAGGATTGCCGACATGTCATCGGCTGCCGAGTTCTCCGCCCGTCTGGCCCGCGCCCGTTCCGCTACGGCGGCGGCCGGCCTCGACGCCGTCCTGGTCACTCCCGGCCCGGACCTGCGCTACCTCACCGGTTACGTCGCCAAGCCGCTGGAGCGGCTGACCTGCCTGGTGGTGCCGGCCGGCGCCGACCCGGTGCTGATCGTGCCGTTCCTGGAGCGCGCGGCCGCCGAGGCCGCAGGCATCGCCGACCTCGGGCTGCGCATCGCCGATTGGCAGGAGACCGAGGACCCGATCGTGCTGGTCGGGAAGATCCTCGGGCCGGGCGTGCGCAACTACGGTGTCGACGACCACATGTGGGCCGAGAAGGTGCTGCGACTGCGCGCCGGCATCCCGGGCGTGGAGCAGCGCCTGGCCGGCGAGGTACTGCGCGATCTGCGCATCCGCAAGACCGCCGCCGAGATCGAAGCGCTGCGCGAGGCCGGCGCGGCCATCGACCGCGTCCATGACCGGATCGGCGAGTGGCTGCGGCCAGGCCGAACCGAGCGGGAGATCGGTCGCGACATCGCCGACGCGATCGTGGCCGAGGGCCACGTGCGGGCCGACTTCGTGATCGTCGGCTCCGGCCCGAACGGGGCCAGCCCGCACCACGACGTCTCCGACCGGGTCGTCGAGGTCGGCGACGTGGTGGTCGTCGACATCGGCGGGACCACCGAGGCCGGCTACTGCTCGGACTCCACCCGGACCTACGCGGTGGGCGAGCCGGACCCGGAGTTCCGCAGGTACTACGCCGTGTTGCTCGAGGCCCAGGAGGCCGCCTGCGAGGCAGTGCGGCCGGGCATCGGCGCGCAGGAGGTCGACCGGGTCGCCCGCGGCGTGATCGAGGCCGGCGGCTACGGCGAGTACTTCGTCCACCGCACCGGACACGGCATCGGCCTGGAGGGCCACGAGCATCCGTACATAGTCGAGGGCAACACCGAGCTGCTCGAGCCGGGAATGGCGTTCTCGGTCGAGCCCGGGATCTATCTCCCGGCCCGGCACGGCGCGCGGATCGAGGACATCCTGGTGTGCACGGCCGACGGCGGGGAACGGTTGAACCTGACGACGCGGGAGTTGCAGGTCCTGCCCGCCTGAACGAAACAGTTAGGTTGGCAGTGTGGAGGACTTGGACCGACAGATAGTCGAGTTGCTGTGCGCCGACGGCCGGATGAGCTTCACCGACCTCGGCAAGGCGACCGGGCTGTCCACCTCGGCGGCGCAGCAGCGGGTCCGCCGGCTCGAGCAGCGCGGGATCGTCCGCGGCTACTGCGCGGTCGTCGACCACGAGGCGATCGGCCTGCCGTTGACCGCTTTCATCTCCATCAAGCCGATCGACCCGGCCGCGCTGGACGACATCCCCGTCCGGCTGGCCGACGTCAGCGCGATCGAGGCCTGCCACAGCGTCGCCGGGGATGAGAACTACATCCTCAAGGTGCGGGTTGCCACGCCCGGTGAGCTGGAGGGTCTGCTCGCCCAGATCCGCAGCACGGTCAACGTCTCCACCCGCACGACGGTGGTGCTCTCCACCCCCTACGAGGGCCGGGCACCGCGTCCGGTCGGCTGACCCGGGCCCCGGCCGGCGCAGGCCGGGAACATTTGGGTATCCATGCCGGCTGCGCCGACCGTCACCAAGTGCAGCCGGAAGTAGGAGACCAGGGCCTGAAGGCTCTTTTTCTCTCCCTACTTCCGGCCGTATTGGTAAATCAGGACGCCCCGGGACGAACCGGGCGCAAGGGTGGGGCCATGCGTGCCTTGCGCCTCGCCACGGCCGCCGTCGTGATCTGCGGCGCCACCGTGGTGGGCGGGGCGGCCGCCCGGGCCGAAGCCCCCGACACCGATCGAACCGAGCCGGCCGCGGACATCGGCGAACTGCCCGGCAACGTCACCTACCGCCTCGACTCGTCGATCCCGGCAACGCTGGCCGCCTGGCGACGCACTCCCGCCGGAACGCTGCAGACCACCACCGCGAACGGGGCGACGCCGCAGGTCGGGAGCAAGCGGATGTGGCCGGCGCTGGACTCGGAGAAGGGCACGATCTACACCAAGGAATTCACCCTGCGCGGGGTCGGCCACCACATCGAGGTCTGGGTGGCCACCGGCCCGGCGCCGGACGGCACCGTCGGCACCGATTTCCCGGCCGGCGACTGCCGCGGCGGCGTGCCGGGCAGCACCATGGTCACCGACGCGCAGATCACCGCGCTGATGCACGAGTACGACGGCACGATCCTGCCCAAGGAGTCCGCGGCGTTCAGCGTCGCACCGGGCCGCGACGGCTCGCAGCGGTCGGCCGACAGCACCGTGCAGGGGCTCGACTTCTCCGGCGACGGCACGAAGGTCGTGACGCTGGTCGACAACGTCCGCGACGCCAACTTCTATGACTTCCCGAAGAACCAGACCTACGTGGCCGGGTTCTTCTCCCCGCAGTTCAACGATCTGACGGGGCGTAATGTCATGACGATCGACGCCTACGACTGGGCGCACCGCACCGGCGACAACCCGCCGGACCAACCCGACGCGGACCTGTGCAAGTCCCGACCGGCCCGACCTCGGCTCTACGAGGGGATCTTCGCCCACGAGTACCAGCACCTGCTCGAGTACTACGTCGACCCGAACGAGCACACCTGGGTCAACGAGGGCCTCTCGGACTACGCGATCGGCCTGACCGGCTACGCCTCGACCACGCACACGGTCTTCGACCGGAAGTTCGAGAGCCACCTGGTCTGCTACGACGGTTTCGGCACCGTGCGGACCAGGTACAACCCGAACCCGCAGCCGTGCGGCGGGCCCGAGAACTCCCTGACGGTGTGGGGCGACGAGGGCACCGGCTCGGAGATCCTCGCCGACTACGGCATCGCCTGGTCGTTCATGATCTATCTGCACGACCACTTCGGCGCGGCGATCCTCGAGTTCCTGCACCGCGACGGCCGGCACCAGGGTGTGGCCGGCGTGCAGGCCGCGCTGGACCGATATGGCCACGGCGCGAAGTTCGCCGAGGTCCTGCACGACTTCGAGCTCTCCACGTTGCTGGACCGGCTGCTCAAGCACGGCACCGTGACCGGCGTGGCCCGCGACAAGGTGACCTCATCCGGGCTGAACGCCGCGGTGAACCTGGCCAACCCGGCCGCCTACGCAAAACCCGGAGCGGCACCGAACGGCGCGGACTACGTCGCGTTGCGCACCGCCGCCGGACCGCTGGCGGGCACCGGCCTGACGGGGCTGGCGTTCTCCGGAGCCCGGGCGCTGGACGCCGAACCGCTGTTGTGGCGGGCCGTGCCGCGCACGCCGTTGCTGTCGCCGGTGAACCCGCCCGGCGTGCCCGGGCAACAGCCTGCCGCGCCGATCAGCCCGCCGGACCTCGGCCCGTTGCCGACCGACCACCCCGCACTGTTCAGCGGCAACGCCCCGGCCAGCGACGTGACGATGGCGTTCCGCACGACGGTTCCGCTCGACGACCCGGTGTTGAGCTACACCTCGAGCTGGAGCATGGAGAACGGCTTCGACTGGGGCTACACGGTCGTCTCCACCGACGGCGGCAAGACGTACGAAACGCTCGCCAACACCAACACCCGGACTGCGAGCGCACCCGCCCCGGCCGGACCAGGCCTGACCGGCAGCGCCCCGATCCCGGTCACCCAGAGCTTCGATCTGACGCCGTACGCGGGCCGGTCGGTCATCCTCGGGTTCCGCTATTGGAGCGACCCGATGGTGAATTCCGGCGGGTGGTACGTCGACGAGGTCCACGTCGGGCACACCTTGATCAGCGACGGCTCCTCGACCGGCCCGTTCGCCTCGCCCGGGCAGCTGAACCCGACCCCGGTCGAGCACTGGTCGATGGCGCTGGTCGGCATCGACGCCGCGCACCACCGGGCGCTGGTCCGCCGGGTCGACGGGGCCTTCGACTTCACCCTGACCGCCGCGGTGATCCACGAATTCGCGACGTATCCGGAACTGGTGGCCGTGGTCTCCTGCGACGACCCGACCGAGACGCAGCAGACCTACGCGCCCTACACGCTGCGGGTAAACGGGGTGGTGCAGCCCGGCGGGCGTTGACCGCGGTGCACCCCAGGTATGAGAGAACAACGCTGCGATCATCGATGATCTGAGCGAAGCGCTTGCCACGACATCATCGTGACGTCACTATGACGTCATGGATTTGAGCGGGCACGTCGCGCGACTGCACTCCGAACTGCTCGTCGCCGCGGGCCCGGGCGACCCGGCCGTAGCCGCGGCGGCGGAGCGGTTCGCCTCGGCCCTGGACGCCGGCTTCCGGCTCACGCTGCTCGAGGCCCTGGCCGAGGCGGCCGAGGAGATCACCCGCGAACTGGCGCCCGGCTCCGTCGAGGTCCGCCTGCGGGGGCGCGAGCCCGAGTTCGTCGTCAACCCGCCGCCGGACTACCGGGTGGCCGTCCCGCTCGCCTCGGCCCGCCCGGCCGAACTCGACGACGCCACCGCCCGCCTGACCCTCCGGCTGCCCGAGCAGCTCAAGGCACAGGTCGAAGCCGCGGCCGCGGCCGAGGGCCTGTCCGTCAACGCCTGGCTGGTCCGCACGGTTGCGGCCGTCGTGAATCCCACCGAACCCTCCGATCCGGCCACCGACTGGCCGACCGGACGAAATCACCTGCGCGGCTGGGTGCGCTGACCCGCACCCCCGCCGGCCACTTCTTCTCCACCGGAGGTCGACCATGCCCACTTTCCAAACCCCCGAGCCGATCGGGGTCCGGGTCTGCCTGCAGGCAGGTGCCGTCGCGATTCGGACCAGCACGGCCGGCGTGACCAGCGTCGAGGTGCAACCGGCCGACCCGGCCTCGCAGGCCGACGTCGCCGCAACGAGCGCGACCCGGGTCGACTGCGATCGCCGCCGCCTGACCATCGAGGCCCCGCGCCACAAGTGGTGGCAGGCGTTCGGCGCAGGAGCGTCGGTCGCGGTCACCGTCGAGGTGCCCGAGGGCAGCCGCCTGGAACTGCATGGCGGCGCGGTCTACTTCGACTGCACCGGTCGCTACGGCGAGACCAGGATCCAGATCGCCTCCGGCCACGTCGTCCTCGGCACCACCGGCCCGATCAAGGCCGACACGGCCTCCGGCGACGTGGTGGCCGACCGGGTGCTCGGCGACCTGCGGGTGCGCTCGGCCTCCGGCAACGTACGGGTCGGCGAGGTCACCGGCACCGTCGACGTTAAGTCGGCGTCCGGGAATGTGACGCTGGGTCAGACCGGCGGCGACGTCCGACTGATCGGCGCATCCAGCGACGTGAACCTGGACCGGGCGCTGTCCTCGGTCGGGATCAAGCTGGCTTCGGGCAACGTCCGGATCGGCTCGGCGCTACGGGGCTCGATCAGCCTGCACGCGGCCTCCGGCGGCCTGGAGCTCGGGGTGCCGGAGGGGACCGCCGCGAAGCTGGACGTCACCTCCGGGTCGGGCCGCGTGCACAGCTCGCTACCGCCCGCGTCCGGGCCGGCACCTGCCGACCAGCTGCTCGAGGTGCACGTCCGCACCGGTTCCGGAGACGTACTGGTGCACCGCGCCTGACGCACCCTCAGCGCAGGCTCCGTCAGCTTCGGGGCAGGCCGGCCTGGAGTCAGCCGGCGGCGCGTTCGCGTGCCGCCGAGACCCCCATCCGTCGGGCCTCGCCGGCCCACCACGCCTGCCCGTCCGACGGCAGGGTGCGGATCGGGTCGTAGTACGGGTAGTGGCGGGACAACGCCTCGGGGTCGTCGAGTTCGATCGCCGTCCGGTAGTTCTTCGTCCACTGCGAGACGCCCAGGACGCGGTCGTACTCCACGAACTGGTCGACCCAGCGCTTTCCGACGAACGGCACGTCGACCACCAGCCGCGGGGTGGCGAAGCCGGGCAGGTAACCCATGATCCCGTGCTGCAGGTCCTGCGCCTGCGCCAGCGAGAGCCGCCAGTGCTCGCTGCCCGGGATCAGGTCGCACTGGTAGAAGTAGTAGGGCATGATCCCCGCGCCGTCGAGCAGCGCGAAGCACAGGTCGAGAAGCCCCTCCACCGAGTCGTTCACCCCGCGCAGCAGCACGCCCTGGTTGCGCACGTCGCGCACCCCGGCCGCCAGCAACGCCCCGGCTGCCTGCGCCACCAGCGGGGTCACCGAGGCCGCGTTGTTCGTGTGGGTGTGCACGGCCAGGCCGACCCCACGGGCCCGGGCGATCTGCGCCAGCCGGGCCACGCCGGCCAGGACCTCGTTCTGCAGCCAGTGCTGCGGCAGTGCGATCAGCGCCTTGCTGGCCAGGCGGATGTCGCGGATGTTCTCCATCTCCAGCAGCGCGGCCACGAACGCCTCCAGCCGTGGCCACGGCACGTTGGCGACGTCGCCGCCGGAGACCACCACGTCGCGCACCCCGGGGTTGCGGCGCAGGTAGGCCAGCATCGCGTCGTGCCGGTCGACGGGCTTTAGCAAGAACCGGTGCTTCTCGACGGCCGGTGTCGAGGTGCCGACCAGGTCCATCCGCGTGCAGTGCCCGCAGTACTGCGGGCAGGTGCTGGTCAGCTCGGCCAGCACCTTGGTCGGATAGCGGTGGGTCAGGCCCTCGACCGGCCACATCTCGGCCTCGTGCAGCGAGTCGCGGCTGGCGAACGGGTGACCCGGCCAGTCCGCGTCGCGGTCGGCGGCCATCGGCAGCATGTAGCGGCGCACCGGGTCGGCCCGGAACGCCTCGGCCAAGCTGCCCGGACCACCGACGGGGGCACCGAGCGCCATCGTGTTCAGCATCTGCGGCGGCAGCAGCATCGGCATGGTGGCGTGGGTCTGGGCGTCCAGTGCGAGGTCGGCGTAGCAGGCCTCGTCCAGCAGGTCGCCGAGCACGGCCCGCAGTTGCGCCACCGACTTCACACAGTGCGACCGCTGCCACTGGGCATCGGCCCACTGCGTCGCGCTGACCTCGCGCCAGCCCGGGAACCGCGTCCAGTCCGGCTCGACCAGTTCGACGCGCCGGTAGGAGTACGGCTGCCCGGGCCCGGCGGGTTCGGCGGGGCACACTGGGAGCGTCTGCCGCGAAGTGCCCACAGATCCTCCAAACCGGGCGAATCGCACCGGATGATCCAGCGACTCAAGCTAATCCGACAAGAAAATCTCTCGTCCACGATACGCTTGATGCAAGATTTACGCTGCCTACTTCCGGCTGAACGGGTCAGGCACCGGACGGCAGTGCACCCCTCAAGTGGGAGGAGGTCGCGGTGTATCTGGAGAACGGGTCGCCGCTGGGACGCCACCGCGTCCGCGACACCACACCGGTCCTGCCGCAGGCCGCATGGCAGCTGGACGACCGGCCGCAGCTGTGGGCCGACGAGGTCCGCATCGACGTAGAACGCCTGAATCTGGACGCCGCGTCGTTCCGCCAACTCTCGGAGTACCACCTGGACCCGGATGCGGTCCGCGACGCGGTGCTCGGGATCGTCGCTGAGCGCGGCAAGATGCACAACCCGGTGACCGGCTCCGGCGGCATGTTGATCGGGACGGTGGCCGACGTCGGCCCGCAGTCACCGAGCGGCCTGCACGTCGGCGACCGGGTGGCCACGCTCGTGTCGCTCACCCTCACCCCGCTCCGCATCACCGACGAGCTGGCCGAGTGGAGCGGGCGCAGCGAGCAGGTCCCGGCCCGTGGCCACGCGATCCTGTTCGCCCGGTCCCTTGCCGCGGTGCTGCCCGACGACCTCGAGACCCCGCTGGCCCTGGCCGTGCTCGACGTGGCCGGCGCCGCGGCGTTGACCGCGCGGGTCGTGGGGGAGCGCTCGATACTGCGCAAGCGGCCGTCAGTAGCGGTGCTGGGCGCCGCGGGAAAGAGCGGTTCGCTGGCCCTGGCCGCGGCCCGGGCCGCGGGCGCCGGGCGCCTGGTCGGCCTGGTCCGCGACTCGGCCGAGGCGTTCGCGCTCGGCAACTCCGGTCTGGCCGACCACGTGGCGGTGGCCGACGCCCGCGACGCACTGGCGGTGCTCGAGACCATCAACGCGTGCGGCGGCCCGACCGACGTCACGGTCGTGTGCGTCGACGTCCCCGGGGCCGAGCACGGCGCCGTGCTGTCCACCGCGCCCGGCGGGGTCGTGGTGTTCTTCTCGATGGCCACCTCGTTCGCCGGTGCCGCACTGGGCGCCGAGGGAGTGGCCGCCGACGTCACGATGCTGATCGGCAACGGCTACGCCCCGGGGCACGATCGCATCGCGTTGAACCTGATCCGCACCCGGCCGGAGCTACGGGCCATGTTCGAGCGCCGCCTGCGCGAGCAGGTCCACCGATGAGCCGTCTCTCCCGCACTTCTGCGGCCTGTTCCACCTGTTCGAGCTGCGCAATACGTGGGACAGGCAGCACAAGTCGGGAGTGGGGGACGGGCCGATGAGGCTTTCCCTGGATCCGGCGACTGTGGCGCAGGCCCGCGACCTGGCCCGCCGGGTCGGGGCCCCGGTGGTGGAGCTGGCCCGGTCGCACAGCACCACCTCGATCGAGCGCGCGGTACTGCGGCTGGCCGGGTTGGCCGGCGCCGACGCGGAGGGCCTGCCCTGGCCCAATCACCTGGTGGCCGCGGTCGCCGAGCAGGTCGGGCTGGAGCACGGCGTGGCCGTCCCGGTCTGGGACGCACTGCTGCGCGGCGGGGCCGGCGATCTGCGGGAACTGGCCGAGAAGGCGACAGCCGCCTCGATCCGCTTCCGGTTGCCCACCGGCGACGACGAGCCCGCCGCCCGCCGGGCCGCCCGGGCCGCCGCCGGAGCGGGGCTCGACCGGGTGACCGCGCGGCGGCGGGAACGCGAGGAACTCGTCACCCGGCTGGGCGACCCGCCGCGGCGGCCCTGGATCTACCTGATCGTGGCGACCGGCGACATCTACGAGGACATCCCGCAGGCGCAGGCCGCGGCCCGCGAGGGCGCCGACGTGGTGGCGGTCATCCGCTCGACCGGGCAGTCGCTGCTGGACCACGTGCCCGAGGGCGCGACCCGCGAGGGCTACGCCGGCACGTACGCCACCGCGGAGAACTTCCGGCTCATGCGGGCCGCGCTCGACGACGTCTCGGCCGAACTAGGCCGCTACGTCCGGCTGACCAACTACGCCTCCGGGCTGTGCATGCCGGAGATCGCCGCCCTGGCCGGGCTCGAACGCCTCGACATGATGCTCAACGACTCGATGTACGGGATCCTCTTCCGCGACATCAACCCGTTGCGCACGTTCACCGACCAGCGCTTCGCCCGCCGCATCCACGCCCACGCCGGGATCATCATCAACACCGGCGAGGACAACTACCTGACCACCGCCGACGCCGTCGACGCCGCGCACACCGTCACGGTCTCGCAGTTGCTCAACGAGTACTTCGCCAAGGAGGCCGGACTGGCGGACTGGCAGCTCGGGCTGGGCCACGCCTTCGAGATCGACCCAGACCGGCCCGACTCGTTCCGGCTGGAGCTGGCGCACGCGATGCTGGCCCGGGCGCTGTTCCCGGACGCGCCGCTGAAGTGGATGCCGCCGACCAAGCACATGACCGGCGACGTCTTCCGCGGCTACCTGCTCGACGGGTTCTTCAACCTGGCCGGGGCGCTGACCGGGCAGGGGATCCTGCTGGTCGGGATGATGACCGAGGCCGTCGTCACGCCGTTCCTGTCCGACCGGGACCTCGCACTACGGAACGTGCGCTACGTGCTGGACGCCGTCGGGCGGTTGCACGAGGACCTGGAGCTGGCCCCGAACTCCTTCGTCGCCCGCCGGGCCGATGCTGTGCTGGGGGAGTCCATCGACCTGCTGCGCACGATCGAGAGCACCGGCCTGCTGGCGGCCATCGGGTCCGGCACATTCGGCCTGATGCGCCGCCCGCCGGAGGGCGGGCGCGGTCGCGACGGCGTGATCGCCAAGGCCGCGGACTACTTCAACCCGGTCGACGAACTGCTGGACGCCGCCGGTGTCGGAGGTGCGGCATGACCGAGCCAACAGTCGTCCGCCCCTACGGCGACACCACCGACGACGGCATGGTCCAGGTCTCGTTCACCCTGCCGATCCCCCACGACAGCCGGGCCGAGGCCGCTGCGGCCGCACTGGCCCGAAAGATGGGCCTGGACCCGGTCAACGTCGTGCACTCCCGCGCGGTCGGGCCGCAGTTCACGTTCTTCGTGGTCTACGGCAAGGTCCAGCACACCGTCGACCTGGCCGAGATCCCCATACCGGAACGGGATTTCCCGCTGCTGAGCCCGGCCGAGGTGAATCGTGCGGTCCGCTCCCGGCTGCGCCGGCGCCTGGTGGTGGTCGGGGCCTGCATCGGCACCGACGCGCACACGGTCGGCATCGACGCGATCCTGAACATCAAAGGCTTCGCGGGCGAGAAAGGCCTGGAGTACTACCGGGAACTGATGGTGCACAACCTCGGGGCCCAGGTCGAGATCGACGAGTTGGTAGCGGCTGTGCGCAAGCATTCGGCGGACGCCGTGCTGGTGTCCCAGGTGGTCACCCAACGCGATGCCCATCTGCACAACACCCGCGAGCTGGCCGATGCGTTGCGGGCGGCCTTCCCGACCGGCAGCCGTCCGCTGTTGGTCGTCGGCGGGCCGCGCTTCGACCCGGCGATGGCCACCGAACTCGGGGTCGACCGGGTGTTCTCCCGGGGCACCACCCCGCGTGAGGTCGCCAGCTACCTGGCGCACGCGGTCACCGAACGGAGCGCAGCTTGACCGAGGATTCGCGGGTCGGTCTGGTCGTCACCCATCGCCGCTACGTCTCGCACCGCGACGCGCACTACGGCGGCGCGTTGCTCGACGGTGCCTACGTGATGGGACTTTTCGGCGACGTGGCAACGGAAATCTGCCTTCGGACCGACCGCGACGAGGGGCTGTTGGCCGGGTACCGCGACGTCACGTTCGCGGCCCCGGTCCGGGCCGGCGACGTCATCGAGGTCCGGGCGACGATCGTCGCCGTGGGCAACCGCAGCCGGACCCTGGAACTGGTTGCCGAGGTGCACGGGCGGGCTTTTCCGGAACGCTCCGAGTCGGCAGGGGAGATGCTCGACCCGCCCTTGCGAGTCGCCTCGGCGAACGCCGTCGTCGTCGTGCCGTGATCGCTTACGCGACACGAGCACGCAAATCAGGACGACACGCCGCAATTCACCAACAAATACCCACGGTTCGATCATCAAACCCATGTCGCTGACCTCGGGTTTTGTGGATCTTCGCAGGTCGCGGCCGGGTTGAGTCGGCGTCGCCGACACCGGTACGTTCTGCGGCGTCAACCAAGTGAACGTCCCGCCGAGAAGCTGGGCATCAACTGGCGATTGTGGACCGGGGTCGGCGTCGTGACCTCGATGTCGGTGCGGTCAACGGCTCGCCAGGGCAGGCACGGTGCGTCGGGCAACGGGGGTTGAACGCGGGAAGGGTCCGGGCGCCCATTAGACAACGGCGGCAGGGTCGCAACCAGCGAGCCTGAAGTCGGTCCGAGGGGCTCCCGGGCCTTCCTTGCGCGAGCGGCCGGCAGGTCGCGGACGCGGACATGAGCAGATGCCGCCGGGCGGCTCCGCAAACCAGCGGTCCGCCCGGCGCGGCGTTCAGCCCGCCTCAGGCGCGGGTGTCGGCCCGATTCACCGGCCGTGCCGCCGGCCTTCGCACAGCGGCCGAATCCCGCCGTGGGCGGCGTTCCCCGACCGCCGCTCGACCGAGCAGGCGCACCAAGCCGCCCGCATCGAGCCGTGCCGGGCGGCGCGAGAACCCGTCGGTGTGCCGCACCAGCGCCCACAGCGGCAGGCCGATCGCCCCGAGCAGCGCCAGGCCGCCGAGCAGGCCGTCGTTGCCGACGTCCAGCAACTTGAGCGCCGAGACCACCAGCACCGCGACCAACGCGCGGCGCACCACACCCTGGGCGGCCTGCGCGGAGAACCGGGCCCCGACATACACGCCGGGGATCGCCCCGAGCAGCACCGAGGAGGTCAGGTCCATCCGGAGGTCGCCGAACATGACGTGGCCGAGGGCCGCCGAGCCGACCAACGGGATCGCCTGGACCAGGTCCGTGCCGACGATCTCCGCGGTGGTCAGCCCCGGGTAGAGGAACAGCAGCGCGACGATGATCAGCGACCCGGAACCGACCGAGGTCATGCCCACGATCAACCCGCCGACCAGGCCGATCAGCAACGTCGGGATGGGCTTCACGACCACCGGCGGCGGAGTGGTCCCGCGCGCCCGGGCCCGCTTCGAGAGCAGCGCCCGCAGCGCGATCCCGGTGGCCGCGACCAGCAAGGTGATGCCGAGCAGGAGCTTGACGGTGTGCTGGACCCCGGAGTTGTTACCCCCGACAGCGCGCAGCACGAGCACGCCGCAGAACGCGGCCGGGATCGACCCCAGCGACAGCCAGCCGACCAGCGGCTTGTTCACCGTGCCCCGCCGCAGGTGGACGCTGCCACCGATGGGCTTCATGACCAGGGAGGCGACCAGGTCGCTGGACACCGCGGCCAGCGGGGTGGTGTGGAAGAAGATGACCAGGATCGGCGTCATGAGCGCCCCGCCGCCCATGCCCGTCAACCCGACGACGAAGCCGACGATCAGCCCGGCGACGGACATCCACAGATCCAGGTGCACGTTGCTCCTCCGCACGAGGCCGAGCAGTTAATCAATTTCGATAACTGTACTTTAGTTTAGCGGGCCCCGCCAAAGCCGCGCCCGCCGGACCGTGCTCGGGAAGCACCGTCCCGACCGGTCGGCCTTACGCTGAGGTGGGGAGCGCGACAGGAGGCAGGCCGCGGTGATGCTGCGAGCCGCCACGCTGCGATTGCGCCGTTCACGATCGGGTGTGCGGGACCGGCGGCGCCGGTTCGAGGGCCTGCCGTGGGTCGTCGCGGCGGCCGTGAGCGGGGCCGCACTGGCCCTGGCCTTCCCACCCTTCGACCTGTGGCCGCTGGCCTTCGCCGCGGTCGCGGCACTGAGTCTGCTCACCCGGGGGCGGACCGGTCGGCGCGGCGGGGTGCTCGGTCTGGCCTTCGGGCTCGGCTTCTTCGTGGTGCTGCTGCGCTGGCTGCACGTGATCGGCTGGGACGCGGTGCTCGCGCTGGCCTGCCTGCAGGCGGCGTTCCTGGTGCCGTTGGGCGCCGTGCTGGCCTGGACCTCGCGGTGGCGGGCCTGGCCGGTTGCGCACGCCGTCCTCTGGGTCGGCGTCGAGGCGCTGCGGGCCCGGGAGCCCTTCGGCGGGCTGCCCTGGGGCCGGTTGGCGTTCTCGCAGGCCGACAGCCCGCTGGTGCGACTGGCCGCGTTGGGCGGCTCGCCGTTGGTGTCGCTGGCGGTGGCCGGCGTCGGGGTGGCGCTGGCGGCGACGGCCTGCGCGATCCGATCCGTTCGATTGCGGGCGCTGGTGCCGGTGGCGGCGGCCGGTGCGGTGTTCGGTACCGCCGCGCTCGCGCCGGTGACGCACGGCGGGCCAACGCAGACCACGGCGGCGCTCGTCCAGGGCAACGTGCCGCGAGCCGGGTACGACACCGCGCAGCAGCAGCAAGTGGTGTTCGCCAACCACGTCAAGGCGACCCACGACCTGGCCACGGCCGTACGGGCCGGGACGGCCCCGAAACCGGACTTGGTGATCTGGCCGGAGAACTCCTCCGACATGGACCCCTTCGGCCACCTGCCGGTCCAGTTCGCGATCGACGGGGCCGTCGACGACATCGGGGCGCCGACACTGGTCGGCGCGGTGCTGGACGCCGGACCGACCCACGTCCGCAACGTCGGAATTGTCTGGTCGCCGAACACCGGACCCGGCGCGTTCTACACCAAGCGCCACCCGGTGCCGTTCGGCGAGTACCTGCCGATGCGTGGCCTGGTCAGCACCCTGTTCGCCCGGTTCCACCGGGTGCCCCGCGACTTCGAGGCCGGACACACCCCGGGCGTGCTCGACCTCGGCAGCACTCGGATCGGCGACGTCATCTGCTTCGAGATCGCCTACGACGGCCTGGTCCGGGACGTGGTCCGCGGCGGCGGCCGGGTGATCGTGGTGCAGACCAACAACGCCACATACGGCCGCACCGGACAGCCGCAGCAGCAGTTGGCGATCACCCGCCTGCAGGCGATCGCGCACGGGCGGGCCGTGGTCGTGGCCGCCACCAGTGGGATCAGCGCCGTGATCGACCCGGACGGCACGGTGCGCCACCGCACCAAGGAGTTCACCCGGGAGGTCGTGGTCAGCCAGGTGCCGCTGCTGTCCGGGAGCACCTGGGCCGACCGGCTGGGCGGGTGGCCGGAAGCCGCCCTGAGCCTCGCGGCCCTGGCCTGCGCCGCTCTGGCCGCACCGCGGCGACGCCGGGCGGCACAGGAGGCTAGCGTCGGGAGCACGGCACCGGCGGAGGTCGCCCTGCCCGAGGGACCCGACACCGCACCGCCGTAGCAGCCCGCCGGAATCCTGGCGAACCCGGCGGCGCCCGAGGAGGACCTGCCTCATGCCCGGCTTGATTCTGGCGCTGCTGCTCGTGCCGATCGCGGAGATCTACGTGATCGTCAAGGTCGGCGAGACGATCGGCGCGGGACCGACCATCCTGCTGCTGATCGCCGACGGCGTGATCGGCGCCTGGCTGATCCGCCACGAGGGTCGCCGTGCCTGGCAGGCGCTGATGCAGACGCTGGCGGCCGGGCGGATGCCCACCCGGGAGCTGGCCGACGGCGCATTGGTGCTCATCGGCGGAACCTTGCTGATCGCGCCGGGCTTCCTGACCGACATCGTCGGCTACCTGCTGGTGCTGCCGTTCACCCGACCACTGGTCCGCGGCTCGGTGGTCCGTTGGGCGGCGAGCCGGGTACAGATCGTCGGGCCGCCGGGAGCCCGCGGCGGCCCGCAGCCGGGCAAACGCGAAAGCGGCCGCCCGAAACCAGGCGGCCGCGTCGTCAGCGGTGAAGTGATCGACGACGGCCCGCAGCCGCCGTTCGGCCGTTAGGCCGTCTTGCGACCACCGTTGTAGCCCTGGATGCCGCCGGCGCGCAGGACCGCCAGCCGCTCGGCGAGGATCTCCTCGAGCTCCTCGCGGGTGCGGCGCTCCAGCAACATGTCCCAGTGCGTCCGCGGGGGCTTGGCCTTCTTGTCGTCGCGTGACTCGCCGTCCGAACGCATCGCCAGGGACCCGCAGACACGGCACTCCCAGACGACCGGTACCTCGTCGGCCTCGGTCGAGAACGGGACCTGGAGGTGGTGACCCTTGGGGCAGTCGTAATGAACGATCCGACGCGGGGCCAGTTCGATGTCGCGGTCGGTCTCGTAGCTGGTGGAACCGAGTCGCGAACCGCGCAGTGCGCGCTCACTCATAGGTCTCGCTCACCTTCCGGGCCGAGGCTCCGACCGTGCGGCCGGATCCCTTCGCCCCCGACTCCAACGATCCGGAGGCAGCAAGAATTCCCGCGTACTTGCCGGTAACCACTGCTGCCGTCTTGTCCGAACATCGGAGTACGAGGTCGTTCCGTTTCCATTCGACACCTGGATACCGGTGGTTCGGTCGCCGCGCCACCGAATTTCCAGGCTCCTTGCCTATAGCTGTTCCCCAGCACACGCGAACCAACCGCCGGGAGCTCCGGATGGCCGTCCGGACCACGCCCTCAGCCGACGACCACCCCGAACGGGACGGTCAGCGGACCGGCGACGGGCAGCCGCAGCGATTCGGCCAGTTGACTCCACGACCCCCAGCCCGCCACCCAGAGCGAGCCGGCCGCAGCCCGCGGGTCCTCGCTGGACCGTGGGGTCCGCAGGGCCGCCAGCGGGTGCGGCGCGGGCAGCTGGCGCACCGGGGCGTTGGCCGGCAACCCGGCCAGCCGTCGGGCCGCGGCGCCGGCCTCCGCCAGCCCGCCGAGCTCGTCGACCAGGCCGTGGCGCAAGGCATCCGCTCCGGTCCAGACCCGGCCCCGGGCCACCGCGTCGACCGCGGCCGCGTCCAGGCCCCGGGCGGCGGCCACCTTGCCGGTGAAGTCGGCGTAGATGCGGTCCAGCGAGGCCTCCATCGCGGCCAGTTGGTCGGAGTCCCACGGCTGCCGGCTCGAGTGGTGCAGCGCCCGCCGGCCGACGCTCACCGCGTCGTATCGCACGCCCAGCCGGTTCAGCAGCTCACCGATCGTGAACTTGCCGCCGAACACCCCGATCGAGCCGGTCAGCGTCCCGGGCAGCGCCACGATCCGGTCGGCGGACATCGCCACGAAGTACCCGCCCGAGGCGGCCGTCCGGGCCATCGAGACCACCAGCGGCTTGCCCAGCTGGGCGGTGGCCCGCCAGATGGTGTCGGAGGCGACGTAGGAGCCACCGGGGGAGTCGACCCGGAGCACCACCGCGGCGACGTTCTCGTTCCGGGCCGCGGCGCGCAGGGCCGCGCAGACCCGGTCGGAGCCGGCCGACCGGGACTGCCCGCCGCGGCCGTCGCTGCCCAGCCGGATCGTGCCGGAGACGTCGATCAGCCCGACCTGGCGCCGGTCGCGGCGCACGACCCGCCGCAGCGTCTCGCGCCGGCCCGGGCCGGGCCCGTAATGGGCGAGGCTGCGCAGCTCGACGTCGCCGAGCTCGCGACGTATCTCCGCGTAGACCTCGTCGCGGTAGCCGAGGCGGTCGACCAGGCCGGCGGCCAACGCGGCCGTGGCGTCCAGCGGGGCGGTGTCGACGCACTCCCGCACGGCGTCGCCGGACAGCCCGCGGGCAGCTGCCACCGTGGCGACGACTTGCTCGGCGATCGACTCGACCAGCGCGGTGACCCCCTGGCGGTGGGCGTCGGTGAAGCCGGTCTCGGTGAACAGGTTCGGGGCGTTCTTGTACTCGTGCCGGGCGCCGAACTGGGTGGCGACGCCGAGCCGGTCGAGCCCCTCCCGGACGAAGGTGGCCTCGACGGCCACCCCGGTCAGCGCCACGTCCCCGGACGGTTGCAGCCAGATCCGGTCGGCCACGCTGGCCAGCAGATAGGCGACGGTCCCGCGGCCGTACTCGCCGAACGACTCGGCCCAGGCCCACACCGGTTTGCCCGCCGCCCGGAATCCCGCCAGCCCCGTGCGAAGCTCCTGGGCGGTGGCCAGCGGCTGCGGCGGCCCACCGGTGCGCACGATCAGCCCGACCACGGAGGAGTCCGCGCCCGCCCGCCGCAGCGCGGCCAACGTCGTCCGCACCACCGGCGTCCCGCGCTGGGTCACCCGCGCCACCGGTGAGGTCGGCGGCGGGTCGAACATCGGGCGGGTCAGGTCGAGCTCGAGCAGCCACCGGTCACGGCCGGGCAGGGGAAGGTCCACGTCGCAGTATCCCTCGCAGCTGTGATCCCTCGCAGCGGTGCCACTTCCCATGGCGTGCGGGGGATCCGGGGCCGGGGTCAGGCTGGGTACACCTGGGTCTCGGTGGCCTTGACCGCCCACCAGACCTCGCAACCCGGCACCAGGCCGAGGTCGGCCACGGCCGCCGCGGTGACGTCGGCCAGCACCGTCTGCGGCCCGGCCAACCGGACCCGGACGACGCCCCCGTGCATCTCGACGTCGGCCACCGTGGCCGGCATGACATTTCGCGGGCTGCCCTGCGGACGTTCCCGGAAAACCGAGACCGCGTTGGGCGGGAACGCCACGTAGACCTTGCCGTGCGCCGCTTCGTGCGTGGCCATCTCGAACCCGCCGGGCAGCAGCACCACGGTGCCGGCCGCGGTGCCCTGGTACAGATTCAGCCCGACCAGCCGGGCGACGTACTCGGTCTGCGGGCGGCGGGCCACCTCGGCGACCGGTCCGCGTTGCACGACCGCACCGTCCTCGAGGACGATCACCTGCTCGGCCAGGACCATCGCGTCCAACGGGTCGTGGGTCACCAGAATTCCGGCCCCGCCGAACGAGCCGAGGTGCTGACGCAGGTCGGCGCGCAGGTCGGCGCGGGTCGCGGCGTCCAGCGCGGCCAACGGCTCGTCGAGCAGGAGCAGTTGGGGCTGCGGGGCCAGCGCCCGGGCCAGCGCCACCCGCTGTGCCTGGCCGCCGGACAGGGTGGACGGTCGGCGACTCGCGAACGCGCTCAACCCGACCCGCTCGAGCCAAACGCCGGCGACCCGGCGGGCCTCGCGGCGGGCCGTGCCCCGCGCGCGCAGACCGAAGGCCACGTTGTCCAACGTCGACAGGTGCGGGAACAGCCGGTAGTCCTGGAAGACCATGCCGATGCGGCGGCGCTCGGCCGGGACGTGGTGGGCCTCGTCGTCGAGCACGACGCCGGACAGTTCGACGCGCCCGGACCCAGAGCGGAGCAACCCGGCCAGCACCCGCAACGTCGTGCTCTTTCCGGCGCCGTTGGGGCCGAGCAGCGCCAACGTCTCACCGGCCGCGACGTCCAGATCGAGGTTCAGCTCGAACCGGTCGCGACGCACCTCAATGCGCGCGGCCAGGACGGTCCGCCGGTGCTCCGCAAGCTCGGTCACGTCGGGTTGATCCACCGCTCGCGCAACGCGGCCAGCACGATCACCGAGACCGCGAGCAGCACCAGGCTCAGCACGATCGCGGCGGCCGGATCGGACTCCAACGCCTGGTAGACGGCCAACGGCATGGTCTGCGTGGTGCCCGGGAAGCTGCCGGCGAACGTGATCGTGGCACCGAACTCGCCCAGTGCCCGCGCCCAGCACAGCACGGACCCGGCCAGCACGCCGGGCATGACCAACGGCAGCGTCACTGTCCGGAACGTGTGCCAGCGACGCGAACCGAGGGTCGCGGCGGCCTCGGCGTACCGCGGGTCCACGCCGCGCAACGCGCCCTCCACCGCGATCACCAGGAACGGCATCGAGACGAAGGCCTCGGCCACCACCACCGCGGTCGTGGTGAACGGCAACGAGTAGTGAGTGCGTTCGTACAGGTACTTGCCCAGGATCCCGGTCCGCCCAAGCGCGGAGAGCAGGGCGACACCGCCGACCACCGGCGGCAGTACCAGGGGGACGGTGACCACCGCCCGCAGCAGCGTTCGGCCCGGGAACCGGCCGTAGGCCAGCACCACGGCCAACGGCACCCCGAGCAAGAGGGCGACCCCGGTCGCCAGGGTCGCGGTCTCCAACGACAGTCGCAGCGCCTCACGCACCGTCCGCTCGGTCAGGCGATGCGGCATGGTGTGCCACGGGGCTCGGCTGAGAAGGCCGAGAAGGGGGACGATCAGGAACGCCAATCCGAGCAGCGCGGGCAGGATCAGCACCGGCGGAATCCGTGACGGGCCGGTCGTCCACCGGCCCGTCGCGGGTCTCGGAGCTTCTGTCCCGCCGTCCTCCTGACGGACCGTCACGGGTTCTGGAAGCCGGCGTCCTGGAGGATCTGCCGGGCCTGCGCTCCGGTGATGAAGGCAACCCACGCGGCCGCGGCCGCGGGGTTGGCCGCGGTGGTAAGCGCGGCGATCGGGTACTCGTTGACCGCCGCGGAGGCCTCGGGGAAGTCGATGCCCTTCACCTTGCCGGCGGCGCGTTTGACGTCGGTCTGGTAAACCAGGCCGGCGTCGACCTCACCGGACTCGACCTTGGTCAGCACGCCGGTCACGTCCTGCTCCTGGGTCGCCGGGGTGACGGTCAGGTTGGCGGCGGTGAACACCTTCTGGGCCGCGGCGCCGCACGGGACGGCCGGTGCGCACACCGCCACCTTGACGCCGGACTTGGCCAGGTCGGACAGCGAAGCGATGTTGGCCGGGTTGCTGGTCGGCACGGCGATCTCGAGGATGTTGCTGACGAAGTTGACCGGGGTGCCGACCGCGTCACCGGCGTCGGTGACCGTCTTCATCGTGGTCGGCGAGGCGGCCGCGAACACGTCGGCCGGCGCCTTGGCCACGATCTGCTGGGCCAGTGTGGAGGATCCGCCGAAGCTGAACTCGACGTCCACGCCGGGGTTCTGCTGCTGGAACACGGTCTTCAACTGCTGGAAGACGTCGGTCAGCGACGCGGCGGCCAGCACCGTGAGCTTGCCGGTGACCGGGCCGGAGCTGGCCGACGGCGTCGGGCTCGCCGAGTCCGACGGCGCCACGCTCGTGATGGGGGCCGGCGGCGGAGCACTGTTGTTGGAGGACTTCTTCAGGCTGCAGCCGGTGCCAAGAAGGCTCACGGCAAGGACCGAGGCGACCAGAGCGGTCCGACGACGGGCGGGCGGCATCGACATGGCAAATCTCCTTCGGCTGCGGCGGGTGCGTCAGCCGGTTTCGGGGATCTCCACCACGACGTTGGTGGCCTTCACCGTTGCGACGGCCAGGACGCCGGGTTGGAGATCGAGTTGGTCTGCGGCCTCGCGGCTCATCAGCGAAACGATCCGGTGCGGTCCGGCCTGGATCTCGACCTGAGCCATCACCGTGTCCCGGACGACGTTCGTGACTATGCCGCGCAACCGGTTCCGCGCGGAGGCACCGACAACCCGGCCGGGTTCCGGGTGTTCGGCCATCGAGCGGGCAAACTCAGCCAGGGCGTTACCTTCCACGACCCGGTGCCCGTGATGATCGCGCGTGGCGGGCAGACGCCCACCATCGGTCCAGCGGCGAACCGTGTCAGTGCTGACACCCATGAGGTCGGCGACCTCGCTGATACGGAACGTGCTCACGTCGGCACCCTATGGCAAACGCCAGATGGGCTAGGTCTCGGTCCCGACGCAAATCGGCAAAAACGATTCGAATGATCGTAAAACGCACTTGCGAGGCGCCTGATTACCGACCGGTCGGCGGGCCGCAGGCGCGGGCGGGCCGGTGCGCCTGCCCGGGCCGGAACAGCCTTCGACCCGCACCCTGCCGGCGGGAGGCGGGGTGCGGGTCGGGGCTGTCACGACCGGAGAGGGGTTTCCGGCTGCTCTGTGTTGATCGTCCGGTACCGCTGCTCAGCGGTGGTGCCGGCGCTTCTGGCGACGCAGCCAGCGGCGGTACGCGGCCACTTCCTCCTCGTACTTCCGCCGACTCTCGCCGTGCCTGCGAATCGGGAAGTGCTTGAACATGAGGTGCTCCTAGTTTCTCGGGGGATCGGCCCCACCGGCTTTCCGGTGGGAGCTCCGTGCACCTCTTGAAAGTAGAAATCCATTCTGTGCGGGCCATAAATGCGCGATTCGGATTTCCCTGGAGCTTGGGCGCACGGGTGACTGCCCGTCAGATGGCCACTGGAGTTGGATGGCTTCGGAACCGATCAGCAAACCTCGGACTCCAGGAGGGCGCCGGGCATGACAGTTCGGAAGAGGCAACCCGCGGCCGAGGCACCGCACGTGGCCGACAGCCACGGCCTGATCCGCGTGCACGGCGCCCGAGAGAACAACCTCAAGGACGTCAGCGTCGAACTGCCGAAACGCCGGCTCACCGTGTTCACCGGTGTCTCCGGGTCAGGCAAGAGTTCGCTGGTCTTCGACACGATCGCCGCGGAGTCCCGACGACTGATCAACGAGACCTACAGCGCGTTCGTGCAGGGATTCATGCCGACCCTGGCGCGTCCCGAGGTCGACCTGCTCGACGGCCTGACCACGGCGATCATCATCGACCAGGCGCGCATCGGGGCCGACCCGCGCTCGACCGTCGGCACGGTCACCGACGCCAACGCGATGCTGCGGATCCTGTTCAGCCGCCTGGGCAAGCCCCACATCGGGCCGCCCGGTGCGTTCTCCTTCAACGTCGCCTCGGTGAAAGCCGCCGGCGCGATGACCGTCGAGCGGGGCAATGCCAGAGCCAAGAGGGTCACGTTCAGCCGGGTCGGCGGGATGTGCCCGCGGTGCGAGGGCCGGGGGAGCGTCACCGACTTCGACCTGGCCGCGCTCTACGACGACAGCAAGTCGTTGAACGAGGGCGCGCTCACGATCCCCGGCTACAGCATGGGCGGCTGGTACGGCCGGATCTTCCGAGGCTGCGGATTCCTCGACCCGGACAAGGCGATCTGCAAGTACACCAAGAAGGAACTGCACGACCTGCTGCACAGGGAGCCGACCAGGATCAAGGTCGACGGGGTCAACCTCACCTACGAGGGCCTGATCCCGAGAATCCAGAGGTCGATGCTGGCCAAGGACGTCGAGGCGTTGGCGCCGCACGTCCAGGCGTTCGTGCAACGCGCGATGACCTTCGCAGTCTGCCCGCAGTGCGACGGGACCCGCCTGGCCGCCGCAGCCCGATCATCGATGATCGGAGGAAGCAACATCGCGCAGGCCTCGGCGATGCAGATCACTGACCTGCTCAGCTGGGTCCGCGAGCTGACCGAGCCGTCGGTCGCACCGTTGCGCACCGCGCTGGAGGACAGCCTGGAGGCGTTCGTAGAGATCGGGCTGGGCTACCTGTCGCTGGATCGACCCGCCGGCACGCTGTCCGGCGGCGAGGCGCAGCGGGTCAAGATGATCCGGCACCTCGGCTCGTCGTTGACCGACGTCACCTAGGTGTTCGACGAACCGACCGCCGGCCTGCACGCGCACGACGTCGGGCGGATGAACGACCTGCTGCTGCGCCTGCGGGACGCGGGCAACACGGTGCTGGTCGTCGAGCACGAACCGGGGACGATCGCGATCGCCGACCACGTGGTCGACCTCGGTCCGGCGCGGGCAGCGCCGGCGCACGGTCTGCTTCGCCGGCACCGTGGCCGACCTACGGCGCAGCGGATCCCTGACGGGCCGTCACCTCGACGACCGGGCCGCGCTGAAGGAGAAGGTTCGGACCCCCACCGGGAAGCTCGAGGTCCGGGGCGCGAGCACGCACAACCTGCGCGACGTCGAGGTCGACATCCCGCTGGGGGTGCTGGTGGTCGTGACCGGGGTCGCCGGGTCCGGGAAGAGTTCGCTGATCTCCGGCTCGGTCGCTGGTCGGGACGGCGTGGTCTGCGTGGACCAGAGCCCGATCCGCGGCTCGCGGCGCAGCAATCCGGCCACGTACACCGGGCTGCTAGAGCCGATCCGCAGCGCGTTCGCGAAGGCCAACGGCGTCAAGCCGGCGCTGTTCAGCGCGAACTCCGAGGGCGCGTGCCCGACGTGCAACGGTGCGGGCGTGATCTTCACCGACCTGGCGATGATGGCCGGGGTCGCCATCGTCTGCGAGGACTGCGAAGGCAAGCGGTACCGGGCGGCGGTACTGGAGCATCGCCTCGGCGGTCGCGACATCAGCGAGGTGCTCGCGATGTCCGTCGCCGAGGCCGGCGAGTTCTTCCGGTCGGCGCCGGCCCGAACCCCGGCCGCCGCCGCGATCCTCGACCGGCTGAACGAGGTGGGCCTGCGCTATCTGAGCCTGGGTCAGCCGCTGACCACGCTGTCAGGTGGGGAGCGCCAACGCCTGAAGCTGGCCACGCACCTGGGCGGCACCCAGCGGGTCCTCGTGCTGGACGAGCCGACGACCGGACTGCACCTGGCCGACGTCGCCCAACTGCTCGACCTGCTGCACCGGATGGTCGACTCCGGCAAGTCCGTGATCGTCGTCGAGCACCACCAGGCCGTGATGGCGCATGCGGACTGGATCATCGACCTCGGCCCGGGCGCCGGGCACGACGGCGGTCGGGTCGTGTTCTCCGGCACTTCGGCCGAGCTGGTGGCGACCCGCTCCACCTTGACCGGCGAGCATCTGGCGGCCTGCGTGGCGGCGGCGTAGGGCCCGGCGAGGTCAGCCGGCGAGCAGGCGCATGCCAGTTGTGGTCAGGACCAGCGCGACGAGGACGTCGAGCGCCTGCCACGACCGGTGGTGCGCGAACACGCCGGCCAACAGGCGCGCGCCGAAGCCGAGCAGCAAGAACCACACCACGCCGCCGGCGCCGGCGCCGGCGGCGAACCACCACCGGCCACCCGTTTGCGCGTTGGCCACCGAACCGAGCACGACCAGCGTGTCGAGGTACACCCCCGGGTTGAGCCAGGTGAACGTCAGCGTCGCCGCGACGATCGCCCGACGCGAGGATGCCGGGAGGCACCCGGCCGTGCTCACCGCCGCCGGTCGAGCGGCCCGCCGCGCGGCGGCGACCGCGCAGCCGAGCAGGAACGCCGCCGCACCGAGCCGCACTGCCGTGAGCAGCCACCGACGATCGCCCAGTACCGCACCGCCCGCCGCGACACCGGCGACGGTGAGGACCAGTTCCGAGACCGAGCACAGCGAGACGACCAGCAGCACGTGCCGCCGGAGCAGGCCCTGCCGCAGGACATGTAGGTTCTGCGGCCCGATCGCGACGATCAGCGAGAGCCCGAAGACCAGGCCGGCGATACCGGTGGCGAAGGAGTTCGAATGCAGCACGCCGGCGAGTCTGCGGTCCGGTGCTCTTCAAGTCCAACTAATTGTTCTTCGGAATCATTAATTATGCTTACTATGTGGAATTCGACCAGGCCCAACTCGCGGCGCTTGGCGCCGCGGTCTCCGCGGGCACCCTCGAGGCGGCAGCCCGCCGGCTGCACGTGACACCGTCCGCGGTCAGCCAGCGGATCAAGGCGTTGGAGACCCAGGTCGGCCGGGTGCTGCTGATCCGTTCGAAGCCGGTACGAGCGACCGCGTCCGGACAGGTGCTGGTCCGGTTGGCGTTGCAGATGCAGGCCGTCGCGCAGGAGGCCACCGCAGAGCTGACCGACGAGCACGACGGCCAGGGCCTGCGGATCCCGCTGGCGGTCAACGCCGACAGCCTGGCCACCTGGTTCCTGCCGGCCCTGGTCGACGCCGGGCCGGGACTGTTCTTCGACCTGCACTGCAGCGACGAGCAGGGGACGGCCGAACTGCTTCGCGAGGGCGCGGTGATGGCCGCCGTCACCGCCGCGGCACGGCCGGTCCCGGGTTGCGCCGTTCACCGACTGGGCCGCATGCGCTATCGCCCGCGGGCCCGCGCTGCCTTCGCGGCCCAGTGGTTCCCGGACGGCGTCACCCCCGCGGCGCTCGCCCGCGCACCGGTGGTCTGCTTCGACCAGCGCGACCAGCTCCAGGACACCTACCTGCGGCGACACAACCGGAAGCCGCTCAACCCGCCGCGGCACCACGTTCCCGCGTCCACCGAGTTCGCCACGGCGATCCGACTCGGGCTCGGCTGGGGAATGGTGCCGGACCTGCAGACCGGCGAAGAACTGGTCGAGCTCGACCCGAACAGCAAGGTCGACGTCCTGCTGCACTGGCAGCAATGGCGGCTGCCCAGCCCGACCCTCGAGCTGGTGTCCGCCGCGGTCACCCGAGCCGCCGCGAACGCCCTGCGCTGAGGCCGAGCAACCGCACGCTGACTGCCCGTCAGATCCATGCCCCGGATGCGCATCACGAACGGAAGATCAAGATAAAAGGAAATTTCCCGTATACGACCTTTCCAAGATCCTTCCCAGCTCTTGCTCGCGGAGAGTCATCGGTGCGCTACTGCTAGCAACGTCAGTGGCGCGGGGGGATCAGGAATGGGTGCTCGTCGAATGGACGCCGCCGGGTGGCGGCTGGTCGCGCTCGCGGTTGCCGCACCTCTGCTGGCAACCGGTTGCGCGGCCGCCATCGCGTCGAACGACACCCCGCCCGCAGCCGGGCAGATCGGGCCGGTCACGCCGGTCGCCGCAAGCTCCCCGATCCGGATCAGCCCGCCGGACGGCTCGACGCAACTGCCGCCCGGTTCGCGGGTCAGCGTCAACTCCGTCGGCGGAGCGCTGAAGCACGTCGACCTGACCGACCCGGCCGGCAACTACCTGCCGGGCGAGTTCAGCCTCGACCGCACGGTTTGGACCTCCGCCGCCCCGCTCGCACCGGGCCAGAACTTCGCCGTCGACGCGAGCACGCTGGGCACGAACGGCCGCAGCATCGAGCAGCGCTCCACGATCAGCACGGCGGACGTCCCGGACCCGAACCGGCTCGCGATCGCCTCGGTCACTCCGTCCGACGGCAGGCAGATCGGCGTCGCCTATCCGCTGATCGTGACCTTCAACCACCCGGTGACCAAGCGCAAGGCGGTGTCCGACGCCCTGACCGTCGAGACCTCCCCGCACGTCGAGGGGGCCTGGTTCTGGATGGACTCCTCCACGGTCGACTACCGACCGGAGAACTTCTGGACCCCCGGCACCCTGGTCACCCTGCACGCCAACCTGGCCGGGGTCGCGGGCGGCGACAACCTCTGGGGGGTCGCCAACACCACCTCGGCGTTCACCGTCGCCCGCAGCGAGGTCATCAACGTCGACCTGAAGAACGACCGGATGACCGTCGAGCGCGACGGTGCGACCGTCGGCGACTTTCCCGTGTCGGCAGGCAAACCGGGCTGGCGTACCCGCGACGGGATCATGACGGTCATGGAGAGGGACACCGACAAGACCTGGACCAACACGGCGATCGACGCGCCGGAGGCCTACGTCCTGCACTCCAAGTACGCGATGCGGATCACCAACTCCGGGGAGTTCATCCACGACGCCCCGTGGAACCGCGGCAAGATCGGCGAGTACAACTCCAGCCACGGCTGCGTCGGCATGCTGACTTCGGACATGGCCAAGGTTTTCGCCGGGGCGATGGTCGGCGACGCGGTGATCGTGACTGGCTCCGGCCGGCCGTTCGGATCGGTGGCCAACCGCATCGGCGACTGGAACGTGCCGTGGGCGCAGTGGGTCGGCGGCAACTACGACCTGTCGTTCCGGTGATCTGACCCACCGTCAGCTCCACTCATTCGATGCCGGCGACCCCGCCCCCGGTCGGCCGCCGCAGGTGGGGAAGAGTCGGGGTGTGGGCGGACTCGGAAGACTGCTGGTGCTCGCCGGCGCAGGGGGCGTGGCGGCCGGGGTTGCGCTGCCCTGGGTACGGGTGAAGAACGCCGTGCCGGGCCTGACGATCCTGGGCGCCCACCTCGGGCCCAGTGACGCCACGGTGCATGGGCAGAACACGTCGGCGTGGCCCGTGCTGGCCGGGCTGGGCGCGGTCGTGGCACTGCTCGCGCTCCTGGGCCGCGCACGGCGCACGGTCGCTCTGCTCGGCGTGCTGATCGCGGCGGCCGGTGGCGGGTTGCTCTACTACCTGTCCAACGTGATCGACATCAAGACCGCGCACCGCTCGGACCTGGAGCGGACCCTGGCGCACCTGGCCGTCCACACCAGCGTCCAACCCGGACCGGTGGTCCTGCTCGGCGCCGGCGCGCTCATCACCCTGGGCGCCTTGGTCAGCCGACCGCGGGCCGGCTGAGGGATCGGGCGCTCAGCCCGCCCCGGAGTCAGCCGGCGGCGGCGGCAGATCCGGCGGTCTCGTCGGGCACGGAACCGCCGACGGACCGGAACTCGGTGCAGCGCTCGGCGCCGGCCCAGCGGTCGGAGACGGGCAGGTCAGATGGTCCTGGGCGGCGACGAAGCTGATCAGCGGCGGCTGACCGGCCCGGCCGATCGCGCCGAAGGCCGTGGTCGCGATCGCGGAGGCCAGCGCACCGGCGGCCACGACGAGGGCCGCAGCCGCACCCGTCCGCATCGCTGCCGCCCTCCGACTCCGAACGCCGGTTGTCACCTACCCCGACGGGGCCCGTCGTCCCAATCAGCTGCGACGACGGCACGCGGACGCGGCGTCCGTGATCATTCTGCGCCTCGTCGAGCCCGGCGTGGAGGCCCCCACGCCGGGGTATCCGGATCGGAGGGCTTCTTCGGTGATGCATACCGGGTTCCAAGCCCATTCACAGGTGGCTGGGGAGGCCCGGCGTCATGGACGAAAACCTCGAAAACCCAGCGAACAACCCCTCCGACGACCTCGCCCCAGGAGGTTCCCCGACCCCGCCCCCGGCGCCCATGGGTTCACATCGCAGCCGCAAGATTGCCGTGGCCGTCCTGGTCGCGGCGCTGGTCGGCGGGGGAGTCGGGGTTGCCGTCGGGCACCGGGGCGGCGCCTCGGGCTCGATCCAACCGGTCGCCGACAGCCGATCCGGCGGCGACGCCGGAGGCATCCCGCAGGTCGCCGCGAAAGTGCTGCCCAGCGTCGTGTCCATCGACGTGAACAACCTTCCCAGCGCAGGCAACGGCGCGATGATCCCGGGCATGCCAGGTCTGGGTGGGCAGAACGGTAATGGCGGATCGGGAAACGGGGGATCCGACTCCGGTGCCGTCGAGGGCAGCGGCAGCGGCATCGTGCTCAGCAAGGACGGCTTGATCCTGACCAACAATCACGTGGCCGGGCAGGGCGATCTCGCAGTCACGTTCCAGAACGGCAAGACCGTGAAAGCCAAGCTGGTGAAGGCGGACCCAGTCACCGACCTCGCGGTGATCAAGGCCGACGGCGTCAACGACGCCACCCCGATCAACCTGGGCAACTCGGCCGATCTGAAGGTCGGGCAGCCGGTGGTCGCGATCGGTTCCCCGCTGGGCCTGTCCAGCACCGTGACCAGCGGCATAGTGAGCGCGCTGCACCGGCCGATTCAGCCGCAGCAGGAGAGTGGCGGCGGGGACGACGGGTCGGCCGCGGGCGGCGCCTCGTCGCCGAACGTGATCGACGGTATCCAGACCGACGCACCGATCAACCCCGGCAACTCCGGCGGGGCGCTGGTCGACATGAACGGCAACCTGATCGGCATCACCTCGGCGATCGCGAGCCTCGGCGGCGGTCCGTTCGGCGGGCAGAGCGGCTCGATCGGCCTCGGCTTCGCCATCCCGATCAATGAGGCCAAGGTCGCCGCCGACCAGTTGGAGAAGGGTCAGAGTGTCGCGCACGCCGTGCTCGGGGTCGGTGTGAAGAGCTCGCCGGACGTCGGGCAGCGGGGCGCGCTGATCGGCCGGCTCACCTCGGGCGGAGCCGCGGAGAAGGCCGGCCTGAAGACGGGCGATCTGGTCGTCAAGGCCGACGACCGGATCATCGACACCGCCGACGCCCTGGTCGCCGACGTGCGGTCGCACCAGCCGGGCGAGAAGGTCACGTTGACCTACGTCCGCGGGGGCAAGACCCAGACAGCCGACGTGACGCTGGGCAGCGACGCAGCCAATTCCTGACGTCACCGAACGCCTCGCCACCGTCGCCAGGGCGGTTCTGACGCCGGGTCAGAACTGACTGCCTGCGAGCCCCGACGCATTCGGCGCCGACCCGCTCGGCCCAATGGGCCATCCGCGCCGGGTTGTGTTCCGAATCATTGGTGAGCGGCGATCCGGAAGCCGTCCGTGGACGTCGTCGAGGGAGGTGGCGCGCGATGCACTGGTCGCCGTCTGGTACGTGCTTGTCGTCGCGCCGGCTCCGATCGCGCTGGTCCGCCGACGCACGCCCGCCCGCGTGCCGATACGCGCGGAGCCCGCTCGGCACGAACCGCTGACCGAGGGGTACACCGCTTGCGACGCCGCCGCCGGCTGGCCGTACTGAACGCGGCCCGGCCGGGTGTGAGCGGAGGACCGTACGCGCCGGCTGGTCGTGTCTGACTCACCGTCAGTATCGGGTGTGGCGGGTCAACGGGCTGCTCAGTTGAGCGACGGATGCGCGGGCCGTGCGGCTCGCAGGGCGACCATCGGCGAGCTCATGGCGCGCCCGTCAGCCGCTCGGCGGTTCTGTTCCCGCAGCCAGTGTTCAAAGCGCCGCGTGCTCGCGTCCAGGTCGGCAAGGACCAAGGCGATCGTCGCCGGGTCGAACGGACCGCTGTCGTCGCCCGACTCGGCCCCTTCAGTCTGCTCGTCCTGCATGGTCGCTTCCACCTTCGTCCGCGTCGGAGCACCTGCAGGTACGCAGCTCTCCGAGGACCGATTTTGTTCCCGGCGCCGGGGCACCGGCGATCGGCGCGTCGGGATCGCGACGCTGTGCCATGGGGCATGCTCGAGGGATGACGGTTCGGGGGGCGGGCTCGGCGCTGCCGGCCGATTGGGTGCGGCTGCGGCCGTCCCTGCCGCGGCGTTTCCCCTTGGCGGTGATGGTCGCGTATTTCGCGTCCACGGCCGGCTCCGGTCATCACGCCGTGCTGTGGTGGCTGCTGCTGGTCGCGGGCGGGTTGTTCGGCGCGGTGAGCCTGCTGGACAGCGTGACGTTGACCCCGACGCAGGCGGTGGTGCGCCAGGGCCCGAAGATTTCCGTGCCTTGGGACCGCGTGCAGGCGGTGCTGCTGGTGCGCGGTCGGGTGGCCCTGGTGACCGCGGACCGACGCGGGATGGTGCGGGCGCCGTCGTTGGCCTGGGACCCGCGGACCAACGAGGCGGCCCGAGCGCGGGTCGAGCAGTGGTGGGTCGAGCACCGCAGCCCGGACTGGACGCCGGCGCAAGGCCCAGCGAACGGCTCCGCCCCGGCCTGATCCACGGCAGTCCGCACCGTCCCCCCGCGCCTGTCCGGAAACGCCCGGTGAACTGCGCCGTTGCCGGCGTGTCGACAACCGGCGCGGCTCGCCTCCGGGCAACATTTCGCTCGAAGGATGTGCGGGATCCGGGGAGGCAGGGCATGAGGTACGGCGGTCGTCCTCCGTCGCGGGTCGGCGCCGCGGGCGCCACGCTGCACCGAGTCTTGCTGGTGGCCGGGCTCGCAGGCGCCGGCGTGCTCTCGCCGGTCGGTCTGTCGGCAGCGTCGGCCGCGACCAGCTGCCCGAAGGCCGCCTTGTGCATGTACCCGCAGGCGGACTACCAGGGCACGCCGAAGGTCGTGAAGCTGCCCAAGAGCCAACGTGAGCGGGCGCGGATGACCGACGACGCCGGCTGCATCCGGTTCGGCTTCCGGTCGTTGATCGACAACAGTCCGTTCGGCGGCACGGTGTACGGCAACGCCAAGTGCGACGACGGCGGCCAGAGCCAGGACTTCGCCGCCAAGGCCAAGATCGCCGGGTTCACCGGCTGGCCGGCCAAGAGCATCGTGTTCCCGACCGACTACTGAGCCCTGATACCGCGAGGCCGGTCGCCGATAATTGCGATTATGTCAAGTGGTTCAGCCGCAGCGCCGAGCGCGAATCATCCGAACGGGTGAGCAACCTGCTGCAGGCGTCGCACGTCCAATGTCGTGGCGAACGGACCAGGCACAGGAGTGAGGCCGATGAAGATTGGCCGGACTGTCGCGAAGGTCGGCGTGGTTTGCGTAGTGGTCGGCATCGGGCTGACTGTGAGCGTCGCCGCCCACGCGGCACATCACTCCACCGACGGCACTGTCCCCGGCGGCGTGTCGCCGGCGCAGACTCTCCAGTCCTGTCTGAACAATCCCGACGTCCAGCACGTCACCGTGGATGCGAACGACGACGTGTCCGCGGTGAACATCTACACCACGCTCGGCGGCGACATCGGCAGCTCGCTGGGCCAGGACCTGAACGACCAGATCACCGGGAACCAGATCGTGACGCAGTTCGACGGCTGCAACGCCGGTCAGTACGGGGCGAACGGCTTGGTCACCGTGTACAGCAAGAACGGGACCACGCTCGCCGGCATCGGCTACTGAGAATGGGCGCCCAAGGGCCGGCCGGGCACCTGTGCAGTGCCCGGCCGAGCCCCGAGGCGGAACTCTCCCGCCGGGGCGCGTGCAACGGTCAGTCGTCGTAAGGACCGTCGTAGCCGTCGCGGTCATAGCCGTCGTCGCCGCTGTAGCCGTCGTCGCCGCCGTACCGGTCCCAGTGGTGATGGTGATGCCAGTAATGGAAACGCATCCTTGAACCCCTTCCGTTCATCGGCCCACGCTGTTCCTGAGGTGCTGCGCAGGCATCCCGATGAAGGTCGCTTACCCAAGCGATTCCGCGAGTACGCAAGGGCCACCGAAATTCGGGCTGTAGTACAGGTCACGATGTGCGCCGGCGCTCAGTCCTCCGGTGCCCAGTTGCCGTGGAAGCCTGCAGGTACCCGAACCGGCAGGTGCACGGCGGCGACGGTCTCCAGGGTCTGCGAGTCCAGCAGCAGCAGGTCGCTGCGGTCGGTGCTCGGGTCGTACACGTAGCCCAGCAGGGTTCCGCGGTCCTCGGCGCTGTCGGGGGCGTCGGGCACGAACACGAACTCACCGACGTTGCTGCCGGTACCGAAGTGTCGGGTGATGATCTGCCGGGAGCTCAGGTCGTGGCGGATCAGGGACTCCGCGCGGGTGCCACGGAACCCCACCGCGTAGCCGTACCGGTGCCGGCGGCTCACCAGCCGTTCGTCGACCCTCGGGAACTCCTGGCCGACATCGCTGACCCGTTCCTCGATCACCTTCCCGGCGCCGAGGTCGACCCGCCAGCGGTCCAGGGTCGCGTCGCCCTCGTCGGGGCCGAGGCGCTTCACGTCGAACATCTTCGGGTGCCGGACGACGTCGAGCACGATCTGGTCGCCGTCGTCGTAGGCGTTCAGCGGGTGGAAGACGTAGCACGGCTCGACGTCGAACCACCGGACGTCGGCCGCGGTACCGGTGCGCGGCAGGACGCCGATCCGAGCGGGATAGGACGGGTCCCAGGCGTAGGGGAAAGCCGGTGTCGAACCGTCGAGCGTCTTGTGCGTGAAGTACTTGGCGAGGAGTCCCGGCGTCGGCCGCTTGCCGACGAACCGCGCGGCGCCCCACCGGGCGATGTCCCCGATCGGGCGCGGCCACAGTTTGCCGACCGGTCCGACGTCGAACACGCACGGTAGGTCGTAAAGCACTACGTGGTTCTCGGTGAGGGAGAAGTCGTGCATCATCGGGCTTCCGCCGACCTGGATGTCGACGATCCTCCGCACCCGCGCATCGGTGCCCAGCACGGTGTACTGAACCTTGTTGCCCCAGCCCCAGTAGTACGAGACCGCATGCAGTTCGCCGGTCGAGGGATCCCGTTTGGGGTGTGCGGACCATCCGCCGGGCAGCGTGCCGTCGAAGTCGCAGGCGCCGACGGTCTCCAACTGCTCGGTGAGCTCGTAGGGACGGGCGCCGGCCTCGACGATCGCGAACGTACGCTTGCCCTGGGTAATCACGTTGGTGTTGGCGGGGAAATCCCACCCGGCATGCGCCGTCGCGCCCGGACGAGGCTGCTCCCCCAGCGCCCGCGCCACATCGGCGGAGCGCACATACCGATTGCGGTACCACTCGGCCTTGCCGTCACGCAGTCGCAGCCCGTGCACCATGCCGGTGCCCAGGAACCAATGGTGCCGGGCCGGGTCCACCGGGCCCACCGGGTTGGGGCCGTTGCGCAGCACCCGGCCGTTCAGATGGGCCGGCACCGTGCCGGTGACAGGTAGGTCGAACGCCGTGGTCTCGGCGTCGACCGGGCCGAAATTGCCGGTCAGGTAAGGGTTTTCCGCGGTCACCGTCATTGCGGACCTCGATTCATAGCGACGCTATGCGATGTATTCATAACACTGTTGTGCAAAAATGCCAAGCATGAGTCCGAGACTCGCCGACCCGGGCGTGCGCAGCGCGCTGCTGGACACCGCGGCCCGACTGATCGCCGTCGACGGTTCGGCCGGACTCACGCTGCGCCGCCTGGTCGAGGAGGTCGGCACCTCGACCATGGCCGTGTACACGCACTTCGGCGGCATGCAGAACTTGCGTCAGGAGATCCGCCTGGAGGGCTTCGCGCGACTCAAGGCCCATCTCGAGGCGGTGCCGCCGGGGTCGGACCCGTTGAGCGACATCGCCCTGCTGGGCCGGGCGTACTACGACAACGCGATCGAGAACCCGCACATGTACCGGGTGATGTTCCTGGAGACCCACGAACCCGCCGAGGACCTGATCGGCCTGGACACCTTCCAGATACTGGTCGACTGCGTCGCCCGCTGCGTCGAGGCGGGCCGGTTCGACGCGGCCCAGCCCTTCGACCTGGCGATCCAACTCTGGGCAACCGCGCACGGCCTGGTCAGCCTGCAACTGGCAGGTTTGCTCAGTGCTGAACTGGCCGCCGAGATGCTCGTCGCCGGCCAACGGAGTTTGCTCCTGGCGTTCGGCGCCGACGGTCGGGCCCTCACCCGTGCCCTGGGCCGCGCGAACCGCAACCGAGGCGCTCCCCCGCGCGCGTCCCGCCGCGAACTTGGCTCGGCGACGCCCCGCGTATGAGAGAACCCGGCCCCGCGTATGAGAGAAGCCCATCCGATCATCGATGATCGGATTCGCGCCCCGTTTGTCCCATGCGTACGAGGGTGGGGCGCGAGCGGCCGTCGCCGGCTCGGCCCCACCCCCCGGCGGGCACGGTGCGACGGCCGGTACGGCCAGGCGTCGCGGTCCCCCCGCCTGCGTCGGACACCCGTCCCGAGGTGTCGACGCGGCTCACGGATGTCGGGCACCCTCGACCGACAACGGCAAACTAACCCGGCCGGCGCCGACGCGCCCGGCAGGACCGGTGTGATCCGGCTTTCTTCGACGTCGAAATCTGGAGACTTGGAGCTTCTCGGCCCCGCGGATCCGGTCAATCGTCACGGCCGACGGAGGACGCGGTCACGCCCGCCTTGTGAAGACTGCACGACCTGGCCCGCTGCGGCAGTCCGGTGGCCGGAACGCGCGGCAGGTGCGTTTTCCGGGGTAGAAGCGGGACGTCCGTCCGGCGCCACCGGTCGAGCCGCGCGGTGCTCGACCAAGGGCCGGAACCTCGCCACCGGGAGGTCCCCGTGCAGGTGCACATCGAGCCGAGCGAACCGTCTGTCCGGGGCGGGGAGCACTTGATGCTCGCCGCGGTTGTCGACATCGGCGCCGGCCCCTACTCGTTCAGGTGGAATTGCGCCTGTCCCGGCCTGTCGGTCGGAGACACGTACGGCGGCAGCCTCAACGTGACGGTGCCGCTGACAGTTGGCACCTTCGGCGTCCACGTCGTCGTCTTCGACCCCGCGACCGGTTCGCGCGCGGAGGCCGGCACCGAGGTCACGGTCACTGCCTGAGCCGCCCTACCCGAACTCCCCCGCTCCTCGGATCAGCGGAGCATTGTTCGGCACGAGGGGCACAGGCGTACAGCGACAAGTCCGGACTCGTCGGTCGCCGCCACCGGGTTGCCGTTGACCAGATCGCTGACGGCGTTCGGCGAGTCGAGCACGCGGCCCCAGCCTTCGAACAACCCCCCGCCGTCCGGGTTCTCCCCAACCTGTGCGCACACGCCGCCAGGCAGGTGGGCCAGCGAACCCCGGGTCTGGCCGTCGGCGCCGTACATCACCGTGGTCGGGCCGACCCACAACTCTCCGCTGCGGGCACGTGACGCGGCTTCGCGTGATCGCGACGCGGATTCGGTCCTCGCAGCCGCGGCGGTACCGCGGGGCTTGGCGGACCGACTGCCGGGCGGATCGACCAGACCGGCCCGTTCCGCCTGACGGCGGCAGACGGCATCGCGACAATCACTGCGGTCATGTGAACGGCATCGATACGAAGGCACGACAGACAACCCTAGTCGCGTGACCGGTGCCCGGGCGCCCCGAGTCCCCCGCTGTGCCAGGACTCGGGACGCTCCTGCGCCGTGCCGGGCTCAGTACCAGCCGCGCCATCCGCCGCCGTAGCCCGCGCCGGTGTACCAGGCGTTGTCGTAACGCCACTCGGGAACGTAGTCGTAGTCGTAGTCGCCGTAGTCGCCGTAGTCGCCGTAGTCGCCGTAGAACCCGTCGTCCCAGCGGTGGTGGTGGCGCCAGTGGCTGAATCGCATCAGATGACTCCTTCCGATATGGGCCCGTGCCACGCTGCGGTGAAGCACAGGAGATTCCAATACAGAGCCCCTACCCGACCGATCAATCGATCAAGCCTGGTAAAGAACACTGGTTGACTACGGTCATGGCACGAAACCGGAGTTGCCCGTGCGGCAGCGCGAAGGCCTACCAGGCATGCTGCGGGCCTTTCCACGCCGGCCGCTCGACGGCGCCGACCGCTGAGACGTTGATGCGGTCGCGTTACAGCGCGTTCGTGCACCACGAGGCCGACTACCTGGCGGCGACGTGGCATCCGAGCACGCGACCGGCCCAGCTCCACCTGGATCCCGACCGCGTCTGGACGCACTTGGAGGTCGTGCGGGTGCGCGGCGGCGCCGCCGATGACCCTCGCGGCATGGTGGAGTTCCGGGCCCATCACACCACCGGCGTGCAGGCCGAACGCAGCACCTTCCTGCACGAGGACGGACGCTGGTTCTACCTGGACTCCGAGCCCCTGTAGCCACCTCGGCGCTGGGCAGGCATCGGTGCCGAGTCCCAGTAGACCAGGGTTCCGCACACGCACCGCAGGCGGACGTGCACGACGCCCTCGCCCGGGGCACCGAACTCAACTATGCGACGGGTACCCAGCAGGACTCGGCAGCGGCAGTGCGGACACCAGGGCGCGAACACCGTCCCATCGTGACCGATGAGCCCACCCGCAGCCTGAGCCAATCCGAAGAGAATGGCCTACCTGTCTCCAGGCCAATGCCGATACGGTGGCGTGGACCGGTCGCCGAGGGCTCGGAGGGGTGGACGCGATGGTGGCCACTGCGCGTCTGGTGTCCTGGTTGGCGCCGAGTCTGGTGCATGGCGCGCTGAGCGAGGGTCTCGCGGCTGGGCTGCGCGGGCTGGTTCTCGACGGCAGGCTGTTGAGCGGCACGCGGTTGCCGGCCGAACGCGAACTGGCCGCGGCACTCGGCTTGGCCCGGGCCACGGTGAGCCATTCGTACGACCGACTTCGCTCCGAGGGCTACCTGGTGAGCCGGCAGGGCGCCGGCACAGTGGTGCGCCTGCCTGCTCCGCGGTTCGACCGTCCGGACGAGGGCGCAGTTTCCGGACCGGACGTGATCGACCTGACGGTAGCGGCGCTTCCCGCGCCGTCGGTGCTCACCCAGGCGGCAGCCGCGGCGCTCGACGGACTGTCCGGACAGGTGGCCGGCAACGGCATGCACCCACTGGGCCTGCCCGCGCTGCGCAGTGCCGTGGCCGCCCGCTACACCGCCCGAGGCCTGCCCACCACCGTCGAGCAGGTCCTGATCTGCTCCGGGGCACTGCACGGCTGGAACCTCTTGCTGCGCACACTTTCCCGCCCCGGGGCCCCTGTCGTGGTCGAGCAGCCGACCTACCCCGCGGTGCTGGACGCCGCGTTGGCCTACCACGTGCGCGTGCACCCGTTGCCGGTGGACGCGGGCGGCTGGGACCTGTCCCAGTTGGCCACCCCGGCCCGCGCGCCGGTGCTGGCCCATCTGACCCTGGACGGGCAGAACCCGACCGGCCTGTGGGCCGATGACCCGTCCCGCCGCAGGCTGTTCGCGGCCCTGCACCCCGAGACGGTCGTTGTTGTCGACGAGACCTTGACCGACCTGCCGCACGGCGCCCCGGTCACCCGGCCCGGCGCGGCCCTCGCTCGCCGCGGCACCACGGTGGTGGCGCTCGGGTCGATGAGCAAATCGTTCTGGGCAGGGCTACGGGTCGGCTGGATCCGCGGCCCGGCCGAGCTGATCCGACGCCTGGCCGCGGCCCGTTCCTCCGACAACCTGGCCACCTCGGTGTTCGACCAACTGCTTTCCGTGCAATTACTGGGCCTGGCCGACCAGGTGCTGCCGGACCGGCGCGCAATGCTGGCGGCCCGCCGCGACGCACTGCTCGACGCGCTGGCGACCTATGCCCCGGGCTGGTCGGCCGCCTCGCCGCAGGGCGGCCTGTCGTTGTGGGTCGACCTCGGCGGAGTGTCCAGCACCCGGTTGGCCCAGCGCGCCAGGGAATTCGGGGTGCGAATCACCCCGGGCCCGCGTTTCACGGTCACCGGCACCCACGACCGATGGACGCGGCTGCCGTTCGTGCTTCCCCAGGACCGATTGGCCGAAGCGGTGCGCCTGCTCGCGACTGCCGCGGCAACGGATGCCGGCGGCGCGGTCAGCCGCCGGCGAGGCGGGCCGGAGACCGCTTGGACCGCCTGACCGATCGTGGCGTCGCCGGACGCAACTGCAGCGCGGGCAATGTGAAGTGCACGATCGGCCCGATCGCACCGGCGTAGGCCAGCGTGCCGATCCCGACATTGCCACCGAGCAGCCAACCGGCGGTCAACGCGCCGACCTCGATGGTGGTCCGGACCACCCGGATCGACCGTCCGCGGGCCGCGATGCCGGTCATCAGGCCGTCGCGCGGCCCGGGCCCCAGCCCGGCCCCGACGTAGAGCCCGGTCGCGATTCCGCTCAGGCCGATGCCCGCGACCAGCAGGACGGTGCGGGCGGGCGTTCCGCTCGGTGCCGGCGCGGTGGCCAGCACGATGTCGACAACGGTTCCGATCGTGAGGATGTTGGCCAACGTCCCGATGCCGGGCCGTTGGCGCAACGGCACCCAGGCCAGCAGAACCACTGCCCCGACCAGGTTGGTCCACATCCCCACCGACAGGCCGACCGTCCGGCTCAGTCCCTGGTGCAGCACGTCCCACGGGTCGACGCCCAACCCGGCCAGGAGCAGCAGAGCGTCGCTGACCCCGTAGAGGACCAACCCGGCCCCGAGCCGCACGAACCGTTCCGCCCGCCGGTCCCCCGGCAACCCCCGAACTTCCATTTCCTGATGCTCACAGAATTGGACTACAGTTGAGTAGTCCAATTCCGAGTTCGTGGTCTGGGCCCGGTACGCCAATGTTGCGGTCCGCCACGTCGGCGTGCTGTACGGGAACGGCAAGGTGTTCGGAGCCGGACGCCCGCCGCGGCTGAGAAGGCTCTCAGTGCTGGGCGGGGTGCTGCTGCTCGTAGTACTGCTGCTCGGCAAGAATCGTGGCGTCCTGATAGATCGGCGTGCTCAGCGTCGTGCACGACGACGGGGTGATCACCGTTCCCCCACCCTCCGCGACGGCGATCTCCGGGACCAGCGCGGTCTGACAGGCCGTCGCGACCGCCCGGACCTGGTCGGGCAACGCATCGATCGCTGCCTGGGGGCTGACCGGGGTCGGTGCCGGCGAGGCGGTAGCCCCGGGAGACGGCTCCGGTCCGGCCGAGCCTTTGGACGCACCACTGCTGCCCCCGCAGGCTGCCACCACGGAGAGCAACGCGGCGGCCGCCCCGAGGGCACACAGGGATCGGCTGAGGGTCACGGTGTCTCCTGTCGGGCGGATCGGCTCCTGACCTTGGACGTCCGATCGCCCCGAACGCGTTCCCAGCTACACCCGTTCGGCGGTTCCGGGACCCGCGGAGGACGGCGCGTCACCGAATGTCGGACCCGCCGGGCGCCGTCGGCGCTGTGGCACCGGGCCGGGTCCACTGCGGCACGGGCCGACCGGTCGGGCCCCAGGTACCGGTCCCGGACGCGTCCATGCTCCAGTACCAGCACGAGTGCCGTCCCTCGGGCCAGCCGACCGGCTTGTCCTCCCAAGCCTCAGCGCGACCGTACGGCGTCATGTCGAGCAGACCGAGCGAGAAGTTGGCCGGTTCGTTGCCGCGGCCGGTAGTGGCGTAGGTGAGGAATGCCCGGGCGCCGACGCGTAGGTAACAGGTGATCTGCCCCATTTCGTCTTCGTCGCCGATGGGCGCGGGCAGGTCGCGCACCGAGTACCAGGACTGGGAGTAGCCCATGAACGCCACATAGGCGGCGACCTCATCCCATCGCCCGGTGGTCAGGATCGCGAACGACACGCCTCGGGCATTGAGGTACACCGCGTCCCGCACGTGCCAGGCGGTTGTCGTGCAGCCCGCGCACTGCCCCTCGTGCGGCTGCCCGTCGTGCCACATGTGCTTGTAGACGACGAGTTCCTCGCGGCCACCGAACAAATCCAGGAACGGCACCGGTCCATCAGGTCCGACGACCCGGACCGTCGGATCGAACTCCACCATCGGCAGCCGGCGGCGGGCGGCGGCCAACGCATCGCCCGCCCGGGTATGGGCCTTCTCGCGGACCAGCAGCTCGTCGCGGGCCTGTTGCCAGGTGGCCCGGTCGACGACGGGCGGGCAGCCGGACGGCATCGCGTTCGGGTCGTTCGGGGCGTTCGATTCGGTCGTCATGGGTCCTCCGTGGCGCAGCGGTCCGAGGACAGTCTCCGCGGGAACGACTCATGTCGGACAGCGGGTCCACTCGGTGGCATGCGCCCGCAACCTGGATCACGGCATCCGTCAAACCGGCCCGTTCGGGTTCCCGTTTCCGCAACGGGGTGTTCGCCGTGGTGAGGGCACCGCGGCGCCGGGGGCGAGCCACGCCATTGCGCCCGGCCCGGGCGGCTCCTAGCCTCGCCACGTCACCCGCGTCGCCGTGAACTGCATCCAGAACTTCACCGGATGGATGATTTCCAGGAGGCAGGAAATGATTCGCGTCCTTGGCTGGGCCACTGCGCTGGCCCTGCTGGCCCCAGCGGCGCCGGCATCGGCAGCCGGCACAACGGTGAACCTGGACATGTCCAACCTCAGGTTCTGCCGCCAGGCCCCGTGCCCACCGAGCGCCCAGGGATACCTGCGCAACCCGACGAGCGGGCCGATGCCGGGCACCGACAACCCCGCCGCAATCATCGACGTGCCGTCAGGTTCAACCGTGGTGTGGACCTACCGGGACAGCATGTGCGACCCGTTCCCGATGTGCCCGGGCCACATGATCATGATCGAGAACGGCACCCCGGACGGGCAGAAGGTCGGCATGGCGCAGGCTCGCAAGGGCCCGACAACCATCTCGTACCAAGTCACCCAACCGCCCGGCACGCTGATCCACTACTTCTGCAACATCAACCACCACGACGCATTCGGTCAGACGGGGATCCTGCGCGTCACCGGCTACTGACGGACCGTCAGCTCGAGGGTCAGCTCGACGGCCAGGTTGCCTCCGTTCCCTCCCGGAGGAGGTCGGTCGGTGCGCGCATCCGCCAGGCATCGGTGACCAGCTCCTCGAGACGTTCGAGGTCGACCTTCGCCAGGCGGAGCATCACCAGCGGCCAGCCGTCGTAGCCAGGGGCGGTGAAGAAGACGTCGGGTTCACCGAGCAGCAGCGCCTGCTTCTCGGCCTCGTCGCCGACGTAGAGCACGGCGATGTCCCTGCGGATCACCCGGCCTCGACCGGTCGATCGGTCCGGATAGGACCAGACGAAGCCCTTGCCCGCGACGCGGAAGTCGAATCCGTCGCTGTCGATCTCGACGACGTGCGACAGCGCCAGCGCGAGCCGGCGGACATCCTCGGCGTCGGCCATCCAGGCAGGATAGGCCGACCTCGACCACCTGCACCGGCCAAGGACGGCCTGCCCGCCGCAGTCGCCCTGAGACCGACGCCGGCGGTAGTTTCGTGTATCACGTGGTTCCGCGAGAGATATATCCACGGTTGGGCGCAAGCTCCGTGATTACCAATTTATTCTGATTGATCGTCAGATCACACCTGCGCATGACTTTTCGGTAATCTCTGGCTCGATCGGGTTTCCGACGCTTGTTCCGATGGTCCGGGACAGGAATTCAGTCGGGAAGACTTTGCCGTCTTCGGCCATCCGTGTGACGCCATATCCGGACAATTCCTCGTACCGTAACGGGCGCTTGGATCTTGATGATCAACTCTTGACCGGATGCCGGCCATATGGGCGGGCTCGGCTGCGCAGCGACGCCGGGCCGGTGCCGTTAGGAGATGATCGTTGTGAAGAAGATCGCCACGAACGTCGCAGTCGGGCTCGCGGCGGGACTCCTGGTCCTGGCCGGCGGGGCGGCGGGCAACGCCTCCCCGTACGGGCCGAGCGGATCGGTGGCGGTCAGCAGCCCATCGCCGTGCGCGGGGACAGCGATCACCGTGCAGCTGAGCGGATTCACCGCGAACGAGACGATCGACGTCTACCTCGGCACGGCGTCCGCCCCGGTGCAGAGCGTTACCGCCGGTAGCACCGGCGGGGCGACACTCACCATCGCCATCCCGGCGACCGATCGCGGCCCGCTGGTCGTCTCCGCCGTCGGCCGGACCAGCCAACTGACCGGGTTCGCCTCGCTGACCGTGCTCGACTGCTCGCGTTCGGGTGCCGGTTCCCTCAACACCGGCGACGGCAACGAGGGCTCGGACAACATCGGCGACGGCAACCAGGGCAACAGCAACCGCGGCGACGGCAACCAGGGCTCGAACAACATCGGCGACGGCAACCAGAGCAACGGGAACATCGGCGACGGCAACCCCGCGCTCGTCGAGCACGACCATGCGATCCAGAACTCCTCCGGCGACCACGATTCCCTGGCCATTTGGGTCGGAATCGGTGCCGCAGCGGCAGTCTCGGTGGCGCAGCGCAGGCGTCGGCGGTCCTGAGCCGGGCGGGGCAGCCCCCCGAAGCTACCGGCCGGCGCCGGACGCCGCCGCCTCCAAGCCCTGGTCGGTGACCACGGGACCCGTTACCGGCTCGGGCCGACCCCCACCGACCCGGTTCACGTGGACCGACGACCGACGGATCTGCCGGGGCAGGGCCGGGACGGCCGACGCCAGGGCGGCCGGAACCGGGTCGGCCGCCGGCCTCGGGCTGATCTCGACAGCTGGGGTATCTGCGGCGGACTCCGCCCAGCGGCGGCTCCGCCGGCTCGGAGCCATCGTCAGGACAGCACCGAGGATCGGGACCGAGCCACGAACCTTCCGCATGGCCGCCTCGACCTGCTGGCTACGCACGTGCCGGTACCGGGCGACGAACAGCAGTCCGTCGCAGTGCGAGGCCAGCAGCGGGCTGTCGAGCGCGGGGAGCAACGGTGGGGTGTCCAGGACGACCAAGTCGTAACGGGCAGCCAGCTCACCCAGCGTGCGGCCGACGGTCGGCGTCATCATCAACGCCGGCGGGTCCGGAACCGGACTGCCGCCGGAGAGGAAGTCCAGCGCCGCGCCCGGCCACCCACGAACCGCTGAGCGTAGATCGATCGTCTCGCGCAACACGTCGGCGAGCCCGAACGGTCCGGCCTCCACCCGCAGGCACTCGAGGACCTTGGGGCGGTGCAGATCGGCCTCGACCAGGACGACGCGCAGGCCCAGTCGGGCCGCGCCCAGAGCCAGGTTGCAGGCCGTGGTCGTCTTGCCCTCGTCCGGGATCGCGCTGGTGACCAGCACGATCCGTCCGGTCCGCCCCGCGGCGATCGTCCGGGAGAGGTGGCGGTAGGCCAACCCGGGCTGACTGTCCGGAGCCTCGAGCACCACCGTGCACCGCCGACCCCGCATGAAGCGCTGATGATCGGTCACCGCCAGGACCGCCGCGTCGCACAGCTCGGCCAGCGAGTCCGGTGAACGGAGGGTTGACCGCCCCCAGTTCCGCTCGATCTGCGGGGCCACCTGTCCGTCCGCCGCAGTCCCGGCACCACCCTGCGCGTTGAGCAGGCTGAACATGGCGACCTCCAGGAAGCCTTCGGCGGGCGGCCCGGTGTCCCCCCAGAGATCTGGCGAGCCGGGTTCGTCGGCGTCCCCGGTCGCCGTCGTGGTGAAGCCGGACAAGGCCAGATCATCTGGACCCAAGCCGCCCACCGGTACCGGATGCGGCCGAATGGGACATCTTGCCGCGAGTCGCCGCGGGTCGGGCGTCCTGCTACTTGCTCGGCAGCGGCCGCCGGCTGCCCCAGGAATGCGGGCCGGTGGGACGCCCGGACGGGCTAGTCGATCTTGACGGTCGCCCCTGCCGGAGCCGGATCATCTGCGCGGACGGAAGCTGAAAAATCCGAAAGGCGATGACATGCCGAGCAAGGTCTCAAAGGCACTCGTTGCCACCGCCCTGGTGGCCTCCGTCGCCCTCATCGGCTCCAGCGTTCCAGCCGCCGCGGCGACCCCGCCGGGCGGCGGCGGAACCATCAACGGCTCGGTCGAGCACCTGCTCACCACCCTGCTCGGCAGCCAGAGCGGCACCACGCCGACCGGTGGCGGCGACACCGGAAGCACGCCGCCGGGCGGGACGGAGAGCGGAGCGATCACCCAGCTGATCAGCACCTTGCTCGCCCAGCCCGGGGACACCCCCAACACCACCCCGACGACCCCGACGCCCGGGCCCCACCCGACTCTCATCAAAGCCCTGCTCGGCGGCCCGAGCGGATCGCCAAACCCCAACGGCAACGACTCGACGCTCGCGCTGCTGCTGGCGGGCCTGGTCGGCCGGCAGCCGAACCACGGTTTCGTCGGGGGCAGCGTCATCACCGTGCTGAACGAGTTGGCGGAGGTGCGCGACCTGGCGGTCCCCCACGGCTCGTCCGGCGGTTTCTTCGGCAAGACCTTCCGAGGCACCCTGGGCAGCCTGCTCGGCAACGGCGCCGGTTCGACCAACGGGTCCCCGACCGGTACCCCGAACACGCAGAGCCCGAACACGACCAACGGCACCAACAACGGCACGAACGGGTCGAGCAGCACGGTGGATCCCGACACGGCAAACGGGTCGGCCCAGGGTTACCCGAGCCTGTCCGAATTGCTCCTCGGCGGCGGCCTGATCACGCTGTGCATGCACAGCGGCGGCCAGACTCCCCCGCCACCCGGTGTGATTCTCATCGCCTGCCCGCTGATCTGACGCGCCGTCTGATCTGACGCGCAGTCATCGGTCCGGATTCGGACATCCGGCCGGCCATGGTCAGCCCAGCATCAGCGCCGTGATGTAGCCGGACATGGCCATCGTGGCGACCGCCGCGATCAAACTGCCGATGCGCAGCCAGTCGACCGGGGTTCCGGCCCGGTGCGCCGACCACGACAGCGCGGCCAACGCAACCAGACCGACCGACGCGGTCACGGTCGGCACGAGGTAGGTGAACAGCGCCACCAACCAGGCCAGTGCGCCGACCAGCGACGCCGGCCACGCCCACCGGCGCGCGGCGCCGATGGTCGGTGTGCCGCACTCGTCGGCCTCGTCCTCGCGCTCCTCGACCCAACGCAACCCCGCCGGTGCCATGTCCAGGTCCTCCAGTCGCGCCCGCGGCGCGGGAATGCGGGGGCGGGCAACCCGGACAGCCGCCTCTGAGGAGCCGGACAACTGGACTCGGGCACCGAGTCGGGTCACGGCGACTCCTCAGGACGTGGCACGCGGTTGGTTGACCGACTGGATCGGTACCGGGGGCGCGGGCCTTGAGGGCAAAGCCGCTCAGGGCGGGAAGAACGGAGGAGAACTTGACCTTTCCCGCCGGGCCGATCAGGCCAGGTGCTGCATGCTCGCGTCGAGATCGTCGACGGCAACGTCGTGCGCACCGAGTGCGAGCAGCGTGTTCAGCGACTGGGGGTGCCCGGCCGAGGCGATCAGTTGGCGGCCCTGCTTGGCGACCGTCGCGATGTCCGAGGCGGTGAGAGTCGCGTCCCAGGAGTACAGCACCGGGTAGGTCGTCTGGGCCACGGCCCAGTGCTTGTCGTAGCCGTGGAAGACCAGGCCGAGTCGCTTGCCGCCCGCAGCCTTGAGGCGCCGCAGGAGCGTGGCACTGTCGGCCAGCAGGGTCGTGCGGGTGCCCTGATCGAGGTGGTACTGCTTGACCGCGGCGACGACCACGGCGGCCTGATGCGTGTTCGCGACCGTCTTGGTGTGGATGTAGATCTTGACCGTCGAGGAGTGCGCGGTGATGTACGCCAGCGCCTCGTTCAGGGTCGGCACCGCCTGGAAGCCGAAGTTCTTGAATCCGTCGTTGGCGTTGCACTTCTCGAGCTTCGCCAACGTGTAGTCCGAGACCGTGCCGGTGCAGTTCGTGGTGCGGTCCAGCGTCGCGTCGTGCATGACAACCGGGACGCCGTCGGAGGTGTATCGGACATCGAAGACGATCCCCTGCGAACCCTGCTGGATCGCGTTGGCGAACGCGGCGATCGTCGATTCCGGGGTATCGATCTCCCCACCGCGGTGGGCCACGACCGCCACACCGGAGGTGCCGACGGCTGTGGAGTTGGTGGACGCGGGGCGCACTGCCGCCGGGGCCGCGGCGGGCGCAACCGGCGTCGTGGCCGCGACCGCATGTCCGGCGTGGAACGGAAGCCCGGCGGTCGTGATCGCGGCGGTGCCGGCTACCAGCGCCGCGACTCCACCCCGGACACTCCACGCGAATCGCCCGATTCTGCGCATGCTGTTTTGCCCCGTCCCCCCGGATCCCCACCGATTCGACGTACGAGACAGCGTTTCGGATCCCGAGCCGCGATCCTCGGCCGGCGCGCCGGCGTCGCGCAGAATTCAGCCGTCCGTCACCGGCCGGGAGGACTCACTCCCCCGCGACGCCGGTTCAGTCGTTCACGCGGGTCGATTGGTGGTCGCTCGCCGTTGGCTCGATTTTCGTGGTTGGTCGCCGTTCGTGGTTACCGATTTGGGTATCTGCTAGTGCGTCAGATCCCGGAATTCCCTTGCAGAGATGGGAATCAAGACGGATAATGGGACATGACCACACGATCCGATCCGGGGTTTCGACCCTGACCCGTTCGAGTCGTGGACGGTCGGGCCGGAACCGGGCACGGCGTTCGACGAGAGTACGACCTGGCCTGCATCGCCCGCTACGAACGCGCGGGCGCCGCGGTGCAGGGTGAGCAGGTCATCGCGATCGCCGCGTTCGTCGAGACCTACGTGTCGGACTACGAGGTCTCATACCGCGCCGCCGAGCCAGGGTCGCGGAACGTTCGGCCTACGCCGAGATCGCCCTGGCCCTCGGGATCGTCGAACGGACCAGCCGCTCGGGTCGCCACCGCCTGCGAACTGGTCGAGCGCCTGCCCGCCACGGTGGCGGCGATGCGAGCGGGGCAGGTGACCTTGCCGCGGGCGCGGGTGCTGCTGGAGGAGACCGTCCACCTCAACAGCGAGCAGCGCCTGGTGGTCGAGGAGACCCTGCTGCCCAAGGCACCCGCGCTGACCCCGGGCAACCTGCGCCGCTCGACCCGGCGGCTGGTCGAGAAGATCGATGCCGCGGCTTTCCTCAAGCGCACGGCCGCCGCGAAGGCCGACCGATGGGTGCGCTGGTGGGAGCTGCCGGACGGGATGGCCGAACTGTGCGCCCAACTTCCGGCGCAGGACGCCGCGGCGATATCCGGGGTCATCGACGAACTCGCCCACGCCGCCCGGGCACCCGGCGACCCCAGCTCCATCGAGCAGATCCGCGCCGACGCTTTCGTGGACGCGATCCTGCGCCCCGCGGATCTCTCCGAGCGGGTACACCGTCAACGTCACAGTCCCCGCGAACGTGTTGGTCGGCGCCACCGGTATTGACACGGTCGAGCAAGCAGCCGCCTGCCTGGCACCGACATCGATCACACCATCCCGGCCGAGAACGGGGGACCAACGATCCGTCGGAACCTGAGTTGCTTATGTCGTAAGCATCATCGGCTGAAACACTCCCCCGGCTGGAACTGCGAACAGGACAAGGACGGAGTCCTGACCTTCACCACCCCGACGGGGCAGGTGTAGCGCACCCGACCACCGACCGCCCACGGCGAGGAGCACCCCACGTTCTGACCCGCGGCGGGCAGCGGCGCCCGACCAAGGGGAATCGAGCCGGGGGCCGGCGTGGTCGCGCCGTTCCCCGGCCGGCCACCCGCCCCTAACCTCGCAGGCATGTCGATCTTCGGGGCGCACGCGGTTCTGCACAGCACGGACGCCGAGGCGGACCGGACCCTTCTGCGCGACGTCCTCGGTCTGGAGTGGGTCGACGCCGGACACGGTTGGCTGATCTTCGCGTTGCCGCCGGCCGAGGTGGCGGTGCACCCGACCGACGGCTCCCCGGCGGCGGAGCTCTACCTGATGTGCGACGACCTGTCCGCCGAGATCGACCGCCTGCGCGAGCACGGCGTGCGGTGTGCCCCGGTCCAGGAGGCCCGGTGGGGCTCGGTGACCCGGATCGAGCTGCCCGGCGGCGGGACCCTCGGCCTCTATGCGCCCCGCCACCCGTCCCCGGTGCGCCGCGGGTGAGCTACTGCGCGGCCTCGCGAGCGGCGGCCAACTCTTCCTTGACCGTGGTGGCGTAGATGTCGACGTACTCCTGGCCGGACAGATCCTGGATCGCCCGCATGATGTCGTCGGTCATCTCGCGGAACAGGCGGGCGTCGCGCTTGCGGCCGTCGTAGCGGCGCAGGTCGAGCGGCGGACCGAAGCGCACGGCCACCGGCGCCAGCCGCGGCACGCGTCGGCCCGGCGGTTGGACGACGTCGGTGCCGATCACCGCACACGGCAGCAGGGGCGCCGCGGACTCCAGCCAGAGGCGCGCCACACCGACCCGGCCGCGGTACAGCTTCCCGTCCGGCGAGCGGGTGCCCTCGGGGTAGATCCCGAGCAGGTTGCCCTCGGCGAGCACGTCGACGGCGGTCTGGATCGCAGCGAGCCCGGCCCGGCCGCTGCTGCGGTCGACCGGCTTCTGGCCGGCGGCGTTGAAAAAAGCGGCGGTCAGTCGGCCGCGCAGGCCCGGACGGTCGAAGTAATCGGCCTTGGCCAGGTAGATGACCTTGCGGGGCACGACCAACGGCACGAAGAAGTGGTCGGAGAACGAGACGTGGTTGCCGGCCAGGATCGCAGGGCCGCTGGTGGGGACGTGCTCCAAGCCGTCGACCCGCGGGTGGTAGGCCACGGTCAGCGCCGTACCCACAACCAGTTTGACGCCCTGGTACAGCAAACGTTCCTCGCAGACGTCGCTCGGCCCACCCGGTTGTCCCGGCAGTGGGACTCTACTGCGCGGCCCGTGCACCGCCCGCCGCCGTGCGGCACCCGCGGCGACCGGACGCCCTTGTCGGGCGGCAGACCTGGGTCCATTAATCTGTCTGCGCAATCCAAGCGTTCCGGACCCCTTGCAGCCTGACTGGAGTGAGAGTGCAGCGCCCATCGCGAGCGGTCGCCGGGGCCGTTCTGGCGACGATGCTGACGGTCGTCGCCGGGTGCGGCTCCGGTTCCTCGACCCGTACCGGGGCAGCGGCCGCGGCCCCCAGCCCGACGAGCAGTGCCGCCGCCGACGTGGGCGACCCGTTCAGCGGCGCCCGCGCCGCGGACGCGACCATGCCCCCGCTGGCCGACCTGCTCGGCACCGGCCTGGCCAAGTCCGCCGGGTGGTCCGGCAATGCCGCCTCGGCCGCCGCGGACCTGCGCGCGAAGCTGACCTTCCTGTTCACCGAGCACACCCAGCTGCTCGGGATGGTCTTCGCCGCGATCGACACCAAGGGCCCGAGCAACTCGGTGACCAAGGCAGCACAGGCCGCGCTGGACGCCAACTCGGCAGCGGTGATCGCCGAGATCGCCGAGATCAGCCACCCGGTCGCGGCGAAGAAGGGCAAGGCGACCGCGACCCCGACCGCGGACCCGAACTCCGACACCGCCGACCTGACCAGCGGCAACTTCGCCACCGCCTGGAAGGCCCACAACACCGAGCTGGTCAACTACGCGGTCGCCGCCAAGGACAAGGTCGACAGCGACACGTCCGACGCCAAGCGCAACCTCGGCGTCTGGCGGCAGTCCGCCGCGTCGAACCTCAAGGCCGCGGCCGGCAACAAGCTGCGCTCCACCGACGTCCGCGACGGCTTCGAGAAGTACACCAACGCGCTGACCGACGCCGCCGACTCCCTGGCCAAGCAGGACGGCAAGGGCTACGACGCGCTGCGTACCGCGGCCGGCGCGCTGTCCGACACCGCCGGGCTGCTGGCCGACGGCTTCGCCAAGGCAGGCAAGCTTTCCGGTGACAGCACCGACGACGCATCAACCGGCCGCGCGCGGCTCACCTACCTGCTCACCGAACACGCGGACCTGGTGACCGACGTGGCATACGCGGGCTATGCGGCCGCCGCCGACGGGGGGATGACCGGCGCCGCCGCGAACGCCGCCAAGGCGTCGCTGGACGCCAACGGCAAGGACCTGTCGGCCGCCTTCGGCAACGCCGCAAATGCCGCGAACCAGGCCTTGTTCGTCGAGGACTGGCGTCGACACATCATCGACCTGGTCGGCTACGCGACGGCGACCCAGCCGGCCAACTCGGCCGGCCAGGCCAAGTACCTGGGCGAGTTGGGCACCTACCGGACCACCGCGGCGAGCTTCTTCGCCTCGATCAGCGGCAATCAGGTCGACACCACCAAGGTCGCGGCCGCCTTCGCCACCCAGTTCGCCGCGCTGACCGCCGACATCCGGGCACTGGCGGCCGCCCTGCCGCCGTCCTCCGGTTCGGACGACAACGGCTCGTGAGCTCAACTCCACCTCGGCGGGGGTACGCGCCGACCCGCCAACCGGGGTACCGGCCCACCGCCGCGCGGAGACCAATCCTCGAGGGCGCCACGGTCGAATCCCAAGCGACTCGATTCCCGATCGGGTCGTCAGGAGAACTGCTTCCGATGGAATCCCGAGCATGACGCGGACCGCGACACTACGGGCCGTCACCCCGACCGAGGTGACCATGTCGCGACGCGTCCTCGTCGAACCACTCGAGGACCTGCTCGACCTCGTGGCACGCGGCGACGAGCGGGCCTTCGAGCACGTCTACGCCCGCGTCTCCGGTCCGGTCTACGGGCTCGTGCGACGCGTGCTGCGCGACCCGGCGCAGTCCGAGGAAGTTGCCCAGGAGGTCCTGGTCGGCGTCTGGAAGTCCGCGGCCCGCTTCGACTCGAAGCAGGGCAGCGGGATGGCCTGGATCATGACCATGGCGCACCGCCGCGCTGTCGACCGGGTGCGCTCCGAGCAGTCCGCCGCCGACCGGATACGCCGACTGGCCGGCCGCGACATCGAACCGGATTACGACCAGGTGGCGGAGACCGTCGAGATCCGCCTGGAGCGCGAAGCCGTGCGGCGGTGCCTGGACTCCCTGACCGAGCTGCAACGGGAATCGATCGACCTGGCCTATTACGGTGGCTACAGCTACCGCGAGGTGGCCGAGCTTCTGAACGTACCGCTGGGCACCGTGAAGACGCGGATGCGCGACGGCCTCATTCGACTGCGTGACTGCCTGGGGGTGACCGCGTGAGCGAGCTTGCGAGTGAACAAATGTCACAGTGTCCGCCAAGTTCCCACGCACACCGATCGACGGCGGTGAACCGCGTGAGCGAACTTGCGAGTGAACAAATGTCACAGTGTCCGCCAAGTTCCCACGCACACCGATCGACGGCGGTGAACCGGTGAGCGACTTGCACTCGCTGACCGGCGCTTACGCAGCCGGCGCGCTGGACTCCGCGGAGGAGGCCGAGTTCCTCGAGCATCTGTCCGGGTGTTCGCAGTGCGAGCTCGAGGTCCGCGAGCTGCTGGAGACGGCCGCACTGATGGGTGTGGCCGTAGCGCAGCCGACGCCGCCGGCGCTCCGCGGCGCCGTGCTGGCCGAGATCTCCCGGACCCGCCAGCTGCCGCCGAAGGTGGCCGTGCTCAGTGAGCACGCGCGCCGCCGTCGGCCGGGCAGACGTTGGACGATGACCGCCGCGGCGTGCCTGGCCGTGTTCACCATCGGCCTGGGCTCCTACACCTGGCAGTTGCAGCACGAGAACTCCGACCTGCGCGACCGCAGCGCCCGGATCGCCGCGCTCGCGGCGGCCCCGGACGCCCACATGTTGGCCGGGCGCGGCGGCGGCGGTACGGCGCAGCTGACGATGTCACGCTCAGCCAACCAGATGGAGCTGGTCACCTCGGGGCTCACCCAGCTGCCCGGCAACCGCACCTACCAGATCTGGCTGATCGGCCCCAACGGCCCGAAGTCGGCGGGCGTATTCAACTCGAACCGCACCCGGCCGGCCACGGAGATGTTCGTCGGACCGGGCGATGCCACCGCGCTGGCCGTGACCGAGGAGCCTCGCGGCGGGTCGGCCCAGCCGACCACCACACCGTTCCTGGTCATGCCGATCTCGGCGACCTGAGCGCTCCGACGCCGCTCGGACCCCTGCCGGCTGCACCCGTAAGACGGCCGGCCGGCGCGTTCTTGGCGAATTCCACCCGTGTTGGTCAGTGCGCTGGTGTCGCGCCACCAGTCACTATCAGAATCATCAGTATCAATAGGTATCAGAAGTAGTGGGTCAGCAGACCAGGAGAAGCACGATGACGTGCCCGCATCAGCCCCTGTGCCCGGCGCCGGATGACGCCGACCGCGAGGCAGCTCACACGATCGCCCACCACCCCGAGCAAGGCTGGAGCCTGCTCTGCAACGGCGTGGTGCTCTTCGAGGACAACGGTGAACTGCTGCCGAACGGGGCCGTCGTGGGACCCCGCCGCCCCAGCGACCGCCTCGTCAGCGTCGCCTGACTTCGCAACGTCAGCCAAAGCGTGCGCTGTAGCGCACGCTTGCGCTGACGTTGCGAAGGAGGAAGCTCAGCCGGTCCGACGGGCGCGGCGTGCGGCCAGCTCGTCGGCGGCATCGAGTCCGTCGTCGGACTCGGGGCGCTCGCCCGGCAACTCGGCCAGCGAGCCCTCAACCTCACGCCACACCCGGCCGACCGCGATGCCGAACACCCCCTGGCCGTTGGCCAGGATGTCGACGACCTCGTCGGGCGAGGTGCACTCGTAGACCGTGGCTCCATCGCTCATCAGCGTGAGGGTCGCCAGCTCGGCGATCCCGTGATGACGCAAGTACCCGACGGCCTGCCGGATCTGCTGCAACGAGACCCCGGCGTCCAGCAGGCGCTTGACGATCTTCAGAACCAGGATGTCGCGGAACCCGTACAGCCGCTGCGAGCCCGAGCCGTGGGCGGGGCGGATGCTCGGCTCCACCAGACCGGTGCGTGCCCAGTAGTCCAGCTGGCGGTAGGTGATCCCGGCGGCCGCGCAGGCGGTCGGTCCTCGGTATCCGAGGTCCTCAGCCAACGGCGTCAGTTCAGGGCCGAACAACAATCCCTGTTCGCCGCCCGGCGGGGCGGCCCGAAATTCACCGGGGCCACTGGCAGGCGTGTCCCTAGTGCTACTCATTCGATGACCTCACTTCGCGGGGCAGACCACCTGGCATGGCGGTACGCCGCTGGAATTACAATCGTCGATTTCCATTTGCGACGCTAGGCCCGGCCTGCGGAGACGTCAACGCAACGCGCCGCTCATCTGACGATGAGTAAGATTCCCCTGTGGCTGGTGTTGCACAAGTGAACTAAAGTCCGCGTTTTGCCTGGTCAACCTGTGGTTCCGAAGTCCTCGGGCGAGATCGTGTCGAGGAACTCGCGGAACTTCTCGACCTCGTCCTCCTGCTCGTCCGGGATGGCGATCCCGGCCTCGTCGAGCACCTGCTCCGACCCGAAGATCGGAGTGCCGGTGCGCAGCGCCAAGGCGATCGCGTCCGACGGGCGGGCGCTGACCTCGACGCCGCCGCCGAAGACCAGTTCGGCGTAGAACACGCCGTCGCGCAGCCCGGTGATCCGGACCTGCTGGAGCTCCTGGCCCAACGCCGCGAGCACGTCGCGGAACAGGTCGTGGGTCATCGGGCGGGCCGGCACCACACCCTGTTGCGCGAACGCGATCGCGGTCGCCTCGACGGCACCGATCCAGATCGGCAGGTAGCGCTCGCCGGAAACCTCACGCAGCAGGACGATGGGCTGATTCGCAGGCATCTCCACACGGACGCCCACCACGTCCAGGGCCACCACGCCGAGAGGATTCACTCTGCAACAGTACTCGGCCGAGATCGGCTCAAGTGGTCATCTCCCGGCGGGCACCGGTGCGCAACAGAGCGGCATGAAGTTCCAGGAACAGCTCCAACAGTTCGTCGGCCTCGGCCCGCGCCCGCGCCGTCTCCGCGGCGTCGCGATTGCGCGTCCCGGTCCGGACGGCCTGCTGCAGCAGACCCAGCTCACGGTCGGCCGCGCCCTTGAAAGCCCGCAGGTGTCGAGGTTCCAGGCCGAACTTCTCGATGCGCCCGACCAGCCGGACCAGCATCAGGTCGTCGGCGTCGTACTGCCCACCACGGCGCCGGTGCAGCAGACCGGAGTCGTCCAACGCGTCGAGTGCCGCCGCGCCCATCCCGGTCTCGGCCAGCATCTGCTCGCGGGTCAGCCGGATCGGCGGGGCCGGCGACCGGGTCGACGGCTCGGTCGGCACGGCGCCGGCGTCGAGTGCGTCGACCTGGTTCTTGATGACCTTCAGCGGCAGGTACTGGTCGCGCTGCGCGGTCAGCACGAACCGCAGTCGCTCGATGTCGAACAGGGAGTACTTGCGATAGCCCGCCGGGGTCCGGGACGGGTCGACCAGACCCTGCGCCTCGAGGAAGCGGATCTTGGAGACCGTCACGTCCGGGAAGTCCAGGCGCAGCGAGGCAAGGACGTCGCCGATGCTCAACCGAGCCTCGGACGACGCCGGGGAGGTCACAGCGCGGACTCCCCCGCCTGACTGGACACCGCGCTCGGCGCGGCGGCGAAGAACACCAGTCGGTACTTGCCGATCTGAACCTCGTCGCCGCCGGTGAGCAGGGTCTCCTCGATCCGCTCGCGGTTGACGTAGGTGCCGTTGAGGCTGCCGATGTCACGGACACTGAACCCGGAGCCCACGCGTAGGAACTGCGCATGACGCCGGGAGACCGTGACGTCGTCCAGGAAGATGTCACTGTCCGGATGCCGGCCTGCGGTGGTGGTGTCCGCGTCGAGCAGGAAGCGGCTGCCGGACTCCGGGCCGCGCTGGACGATCAGCAGCGCCGAGTCCGGCGGCAGGGCGTCGACTGCGGCCTGGTCGGCCGGCGAGAGCAGCCCGGCCTCGGACTCCATCAGTTCCAGACCCGAGATCTGGATGCTCGAGGTGATCTCCGCACCACTGCCGGCGGACGACCCGACCCCGGCCAACGCGGCTCCGCAGTTCGCGCAGAACCGCGCGTCGGCACCGGCCTGGTGCCCACATTGACTGCAGAACGGCATGACGGCGCCTTTCGCGCTCAACTGCTGGTTCGCGGTACCCGGCCGACCCCGAGGGCGTCGACCGCACCGGCCACCCTAAAGGTTCAGCGTAACGTCACGGTCGACGGAGGACCCAATGTCACACGACCCGGGTTCAATGCTCGATCAATGCCCGGTATTCCCCCGCCGACAGCAGCGAGTCCACGTCGGCGGAGGCAGCCGGCCGGACCTCGAACATCCAGCCCTTGTCGTACGGGTCGGAGTTCACCAGCTCCGGTGCGGTGACGATCGCGGCGTTCACGGCGACCACGGTCCCGGACACCGGGGCGTAGATCTCGCTGACGCTCTTGGTCGACTCGAGCTCGCCGCAGGCCCCGCCGGCGGTGACCTCGGCGCCCGCCTCAGGCAACGACACGAACACGATGTCGCCGAGTTGTTCCTGGGCGTGGTCAGTGATCCCGACCCGGACCGTGCCCGCGGACCCCGAAAGGGCCCACTCGTGCTCCGCGGTGTATCCGCGGTCCTCCGGAATCTCCATGTGCGGGGGCCTGCCCTTGTCTGAAGGTGTGCGGGGGGTTCAACTGCTGCCGACCGGCTTGGCGTACTGCGCGGCCGTGGCGGGACGGACGGCGTCGACCACCACGTCCTGCGCGGACTGCAGCGTGGGCGTGGCACCGCGTTCGTCCAGCACGGCGAACACCCCGCCGGGGATCCGGAGAGCGGGTTCGAGGGTATCCGGGTCGCCGATGACCGCTAACACGTACGGCTGCGTCAACAGATGACCGTCGAGCCGGATCTGGCCCGGGCCGGCGTCGAGGAACGCGCTGTTGGCGACCACTCGGACACCGTCGATCTGCATCGCCTCGGCACCGGCGTCGCGCAGTTCCTCCATGGTGTCCAGCAGGACCGCGCCGTCGATCTTGTGGTTGGGGTCGGCGATCTTCAGCGTTACGCCTGGCCCGTGCGCCGGGACGGTGCCGGACAGGATTCCGAGCACGGCCTTGCGCTTGAGCGCCTCGGACAGTGCGGCCTTGCCGGCGTTCGACCCGGACTGCAGTTGCGCACGCCGGTTCTCCAGGTCGCTGATCTCACCGGACAGCCGGTCGGACTTGGCGTTCAGGTCGTCGAGGATGCGGATCAGGTCGCTCTGCCGCGCGTTCTCCAGGCCTCCGTTGCCGGCCTGCAGCCGCAACTGCACGACCGCGAAGAAGCCCAGCAGACCGAGCAACGCGGCAATCATCAGCCGGGTCCCGCGGGGGTGCGGACGGCGCAGCACCAGCGACAGCAATGCCAACCCGTGCGGACGCGGCCCTCCCGCCGCCTCCGCGGTCGCCTCGCCCACCTCGGCGGGGGCGGCCGCGGCCGGCGCCGGGGCGATCCGCCGGATCCAGCCCAGGCGGTCACCGGACCTGGCCGGCTCCGCGGGCGGTGCCGGCGGCCGGGCCGGTTGCCTCGCGCCCATCGAGCCGCCGAGTGCGCGACCGTCGATCAGGATGGTCTCGTCCTCGTCGGTCTCGTCGGCCGGGACGACGTAGTCGAAGCTGGCGTCGGCCGCGGCGGGTTCGTCGGGTTCGGTGGACACGGTTCAGGCCGAGAGCAGATGGCGGCGGATCGCCGCGACGTTGGAGAAGATCCGGATGCTGAGCACGACGATGACGCCGGTGGTCAACTGGCCGCCGACGCCGAGGCGGTCGCCGATGAACACCAGCATCACCGCGACGAGCACGTTGGCGATGAACGAGACCACGAACACCTTGTCGCTGAAGATCCCGTCCAGCAGCGCCCGCAGACCGCCGAACAGCGCGTCGAGAGCCGCGACCACCGCGATCGGCAGGTAGGGCTGCAGCCAGAACGGCACGCCCGGCTGGAGGAACAGGCCCAACGCGATACCGGCGGCCAACCCGAGTGCGGCGATCACGACGGGTTCGCCTCCTCCGCGATCCGCAGGGTCGCTCCGGTCGAGCCGGGCAGCGACAGATCCTGCGCGGTGGCCACGTTGAACTTGATGCCGTACCGGTCGGCCAGGGTGTGGAACCAACGACCGCCCGGCCCGTCCACGAAGTCGACCTGCAGGTCGTTGGGCGACCCGATCGCCAGTACCTCGTACGGCGGGGACAGCGGCCGGTAGGCGACCAGGATCGCGTCGCCCGCGGTCCGGACCGCGGTCAGCACGGTCAGCCGTTGCCCGTTGACCGAGATCGCCTCGGCGCCGGCGGCCCACAGTCCGTTGAGCAACCGTTGCAGGTCGGTGTCGCGCACCCGACCGGTGGCGCTCGCGCTGTGGCCCGCGTCGGGTGCGTCGTCGACGATGACCCTCAGCCCGGGGCCATGCGCCGGATTCACCCCGGCCAGGATCGCCAGCCGGCCGTCGTCGCTCTGCACGGCGGAGTTGGCCGAGGCCACCGACAACGACTCGTTGCGGGCGCCGTCCAACGCATCGCGGGTCGAGGTGAACTCCTGCTGCAGGGAGTTGGTCGCGGCCGTGCTCGTGCGCACCTGGTCGATGAGCTGGTCGCGGGCGGCCTTCGCGGCCGGCGCGCTGTCGTGGGTCTGCCGCGCCGAGGTGCCGAGCACCAGACCGGCCAGCACCAGTGCCCCGCACAGCATCAGCTTGCGGCCGGCTCGGGTGATCGGTGGCGGGGTGTCCGGCGGCCGCGCGGCCCGGTAGGCGGCCTCGACCGTCTGGTTGGTCAGATCGGAGATCAGCGCCATCGACGCGTCAGGCCGCCGCGGGGCGTTCGATGATCCGGATTGCGGCGGCACGAGGTGAATCGTGTCATGCATGCCGCGTTGGGTCAGGCTCCGGCTCGCTTGACCTGGTCGATCCAGCCGGTGAGCAATTGCTCGGCGGCGTCGTCCTCGGCGGCCTCGGTCCACAGGTGGATCACCGCGGCTGCGGGGTCGGGCAGCACCAACGACCAGCTGCCGTCGCGCTCGACGACCCGGACCCCGTCGGTGGTGTCCAGAACCCGCTGCCCGGCGGCCTCGACCACCGCCCGCATGACGGCTCCCTTCGCCGACCAGGGGGTGTCGATCGCCCGGTAGCGCACGTGGGCCCGCGGGATCCGGGCGTCGATCTGACTGAGCGTCAGTTGGGTGCGGGCGACCAGGCCGACCAGGCGGACGAACGCCGCCGTCCCGTCGACCGCGTTGCCCACCTCGGGGATCACGAAGCCGCCCTTGCCGTCGCCGCCGAGGATCAGCGCCGAGTCGGTGACCGCCCGGGCCAGGCCATCCGGCGCGGTCCCGGTCCAGGTGATCTCGACGCCGTGGAAGCCGGCCACGGCCTGGGCGACCCGGGTCGTGGTGACCGGCAGCGCGATGCGGCCGGTGCGCCGTTCGGCGGCCACCAGGTCCATGACCACGAGCAGGGCCCGGTCGTCCTCGATGACCTCGCCGCGTTCGTCGACCAGCGAGATCCGCTCCCCCAGCGGGTCGAACGCGACGCCGAAGGCGGAACGCGAGGAGGCCACGAGTTCGCCGAGCCGATTCAGCGCGACCGCGCGGTCCTCGACCGTGCGGGTCGGTCGGGACTCGTCGATGCCGAGGTTGACGGTGAGCACGTCGACACCCAGACCGCCGACCAGGCCGGGCAGCAGCAAGCCCGCGGCGCCGTTGCCTGCGTCGACGACGACCTTCATCCGGGCGTCGGTGCCGGACGGCACCCCGGTGATGTCGATCGCGTCGAGCACCGCCCGGACGTAGGTCTCCCCGGCCCGCGGCGAGTACGTCAGGTCGCCGATCTCGCCGGGGAACGCCCGGCGGAACTCCTGGCGGCGGTAGAGCCGCTCGAGTCGGCTGCGTTGCGCTGCCGACAGGTCCGTGCCGGTGGCGTCGAGGAACGCGATGTCGACGCGGTCGCCCTGCCCGGGCGTGGTCCGGATCAGCACCCCACCCGCGATCCCGCGGGAGGCCTCCATGCGGGACACGGCCGGCGGCTGCATCTCCAGGTCGCGGACGTTGATCGCGGAGGCCTGCAGCGCGGAGATCACGGCCTGCTTCAGCGCCCGGGCGGCCCGGGATCCGTCGCGGGCGGTCAGCACCGTGTCGCCCTTCTTCAACGTGGTCGCGTAGGCGCTGGCCAGGCGAACCGCGAGTTCCGGAGTGATCTCCACGTTCACGATCCCGGACACCCCGCGCGGGCCGAACAATGTGCGGGCCCCCCGGGACTCCCAGATCACGCTCTGGTTGACCACCGCGCCGGCCTCGATCGTCTTGGCCGGGTAGACCTTGACCCCGGCGGCCAGGATCGCCTCCTCCTCGACCAGGCACTCGTCGCCCACCACGGCGCCCTCGTTGACCCGCGCCCCCCGCATGACGTCGGCGTTCTTGCCGATCACACAGCCGCGCAGGTTTGTCTGGGGCCCGATGTAGACGTTGTCGTGCACGACGGTCCGGTGCAGGAACGCCCCGTGCTTCACGACCACGTTGCTGCCCAGCACGGTGTACTCGCGCAGTTCGGCGCCGCTCTCGACCTGGGCGTAGTCGCCGATGTACAGCGGCCCGCGCAGCACCGCGGCCGGGTCGACGTGGGCACCCTCACCGACCCAGACGCCCGGAGCCATCTCGAACGCGTCGATCTCGACGTGCACCCGTTTGGCCAGCACGTCGGCCTGGGCCTGCAGGTACTTCTCGTGGGTGCCGACGTCCTCCCAGTAGCCCTCGGCCACGTAGCCGTACAGCGCCTTGTCCTTGGCCAGCAGCGCCGGGAACACGTCCTCGGACCAGTCGACCTGCTCCCCGGCCGGGATGTAGTCGAAGACCTCCGGCTCCATCACGTAGATGCCGGTGTTGACGGTGTCCGAGAAGACCTGGCCCCAGGTCGGCTTCTCCAGGAAGCGCTCGATGCGGCCGTCCTCGCCCAGGATCGTGATGCCGAAGTCCAGCGGGTTGGCGACCCGCTTCAGGCACGCGGTGACCAGCGCCCCGCGCTCCTGGTGGAAGCGCAGCAGGTCGGAGAGGTCGATATCGGTGAGCGCGTCGCCGGAGATGACCAGGAACGTGCCGTCGCACAGCGCGTCCTCGGCGTTCTTGATGCTGCCGGCCGTGCCCAGCGGGGTGGCCTCGTTGGCGTAGGAGATGGACATACCCAGCTCCTCGCCGTCGCCGAAGTGGTTGCGCACCAGTGCGGCGAGGAACTGGACGGTGACGACGACCTCGGTGAGCCCGTGACGGCGCAACAACCGCAGCACGTGCCCCATCAGCGGCTGACTGACCACCGGCAGCAGTGGTTTCGGGATCGCGGCAGTCAACGGGCGCAGGCGAGTCCCCTCGCCGCCGGCCATGACGACCGCTTTCACCCCGCATCACCTCCGTGCTACCCGTCGTCAGACCGGTGTCGGAACCCCGGTCTGCTCAACGGCCGACAGTGCACGCACCTGCATCACATAGAGGATTCCTGCCCACCAGTACAACCCGGTACCCCAGATTGCAAAAGCCCAGCCGAATACCGAGGCCAACGTCTGCATCGCCGTCATGCCGGCCCCCGAGTGGTCGGCGAGCAGCAGGAACGGGAACGCGTAAAGCAGATTGAAAGTGGCTGCCTTCCCCAGATAGTGCACGGGCAGGGCCGGGCCGTACCCGAGGCGACGCAGCCGCGGCACGCAGCCGGCGAGCATGACGTCGCGGGCCACCAGGAACAACGTGAGCCACACCGGCAGGATCCCGCGGATCGTGAGTCCGATCAACGTGGCCACGATGTACAACCGGTCGGCGGCCGGGTCGAGCAGCTGCCCCAACCGGCTGGTCTGGTTCAGCTTTCGGGCCAGCCAGCCGTCGAAGTAGTCGGTCGCCCCGGACAGCATCAGGATCGCCAACGCGGCGCCGTCGGCGTGCGGGCCCAGGATGAGGTACAGGAACAGCGGCACACCGAGCACGCGGACCAAGCTCAGCGCGTTCGGCAGCGTGAGGACCCGCTCCAGCGACGCCCCAGTCGGCTCGGCCACACGCTCCTCCTCGCCACCCGCCTTCGACCCTACTCGGGACGGGGCGGAGCGGCGGGGTCAGCGACCGACTGCCGCCGATCAGCCGGAGTGCGCCCGTTCGCGGGCCGGACTGCGCAGCGCGCCGGTCCCGGCGATCGCGCAGGCCACCTCGACCAGGCGGGTCAACCGAGCCAGTTCCACCCGGTGGAACAGCGGGCCGCCGCTCGAGCGGGCCACGTAGACGGTGGCGCCGGGGGTGGGCACCGCGGCCAGGTGGATCCCCGGTCCGGAGCTGAACGCGAGCGGGTGGGTCGGGCGGATGTCCGGTAGTGAGTCCTCCGGGGCATCGGGGCTGGCGGCGATCGTCGTCCGCTCCGGTCCGGTGGCCAGCACGACTGCCCAGTCCGCGTTCAGCGCCCCGGGCAGGGCGTCGACCAGCGTCTGGACGGCGCGCTCCGGTTGGGCCTTCACGTGCAGCAGCACGTCGAGGTCCGGGAACGCGTCCGGGCGGGCCAACGTGCGCCACGCCCCCTGCAGCACAACCCCCGGCACCGCCGTCAAAGCCTGTGCGAGCCGGTCGTCACCCGGGTAGTTCGACCACTCGACCGTGAACTCGTCGATCACCCGAGCCCCGATGTGGTCCAGCACGTTCATAGCCCGGATGTCGGCCCCCAACGCACCCAGCACCCGGCCGACCCGGGCCAACGACCCCGGACGGTCCGGCAGGTCGATCCGCAATTGCAGCAACACCGGCGACTCCTCCCCCGACGGCCTTCAGACTGACCCGCCGGTGTTTCCGGGATATTGCGCACGTGTCAACTCCTCGACCCGCTGGTTGTGCGAACCGGCGTTTTCGTGACGGTGTGTCAGAAAACCTCCGACGTAGGCTCAGGGGATGGAGACCGAGGGGATGCCGGACCGACGGGGCCGGGTACGGACCGATCTCGCGGGGGTTCCGGAGACGACGTTGTGGACGCTGTACCACCGGGCACGCGAGGCCGACTCGGCGTACTCGGTGATCGAGGACCCGAAGGCGATCGACGTGCTCGCCGCGATCGACTTCGACTTCTACGGCCGCTTCGGGTCGGCCCCGCCGTGGCTGGGTCGGTTCATCGGCCTGCGGGCCGCGGCCTTCGACACCCAGGTGCGGCAGTTCATGAACGCCTACCCCGGCGCGACCGTGGTGGTGCTCGGCGAGGGCCTGGAGACCCAGTTCTGGCGGGTCGACGACGGCAAGGTGCGTTGGTTCACCGTCGAACTGCCGGAGACCGCGGCGCTGCGGACCGCGCTGCTGCCCGACGACCCGCCGCGGCGGCGGACGCTGGCCGGGTCGGCGCTGGACCCGAAGTGGATCGAGGAGTTGGGCGCCACCGCGGACGACCACGTGATGGTCGTGGCGCAGGGGCTGCTCATGTACCTGCCACCGGCGCAGGTTCGGGCCCTGATCCAGCGCTGCGCCGAGGAGTTCCCGGGCGGGTCGATGGTGTTCGACACGGTGCCGCGCCGGGTGTCCCAGCTGACCGTGCGCGGGCTTCCCGGACCCGGCGGCTACCGGCCGCCGCCGATGCCCTGGGGGGTCACCCCGGGTCGACTGGTCGACGAACTGAGCGAGGACCCGGCGATCGGCCGGGCCCGACTGGTCGATCCACCGGCGATCGGCGACCCGCTGTCCAGCACCGTGCTGACCGCGCGCCGCCTGCTGCCGCTGATGCGCCGGCACGGGCCCGCTGTCGTGCGGCTGGACTTCCAACGCGGATGTCCGGGGAAACGACCTTAATAGGTCGGTAATCCGGATCGGTCTGGGCGCCGAATCCCTTGCGAACCTAACCTCGCAAGAGACGCCGCTCGACGATCGGAGTGCCCCGGCCCATGATCACCATCCTGATCGGCTTGCTGGCCGGGATGATCACCAGCCTCTCACCGTGCGTGCTGCCGATGGTGCCGATCCTGCTGGCCGACCCGGCCACGCTGGAGGAGAGCGACGCGCCGGCGCAGGCGAGTGTGGAGGAGGGCGGCGGGCCGGCAGTCGCGGCACCGCCCCGCAAGCGGGTGAGCGTGCGCCGTCCGTTGGGGATCGTCAGCGGGCTCGTGCTCAGCTTCAGCCTCTCCGCGCTGTTCGGCTCGATCGTGCTCGACGCGTTCGGTCTGCCGGAGGACCTGTTGCGCAAGATCGGCATCGGCGTTCTTGCGCTGATCGGCGTCGGGCTGGTCTCGCACCGGGTGGCCGCAATCCTGGAACGGCCGTTCGCTCGGCTGCCCAAGCGGGCGGTGAACACCCGCGGGAACGGTCTGGTCCTCGGGCTCGGCATGGGGCTGCTGTTCGCGCCGTGCGCCGGGCCGGTGCTGGCGACGATCGCGGTGGTCGGCGCGACACATCGGTTCGGGTTCCGGACGATCACGTTGACGTTCGCGTTCGCGATCGGGGCCGCACTTCCGTTGTTGGTCCTGGCCCTCGCCCGCGACGCGATCCTCTCCCGCGCCGGCTTCCTGCGTCGGCACGCGGTGCGACTGCGGACGACCGGCGGCGTGGTCATGATCGCGATGGCGGTGGTGCTCGCGTTCAACCTGGCCGACCCGCTGCAGCGACACGTGCCCCGCTACACCGAGGTGCTGCAGAGCAAGGTCGAGGAGAACAACGACGCCGCGTCCCGGCTGCGCTCGCTGGTCACCGGTGAGGACCGGAAGGCCTCACCGCTGGCCACCGACGAGGGCTGCGCCCCGGACAGCGACGTCATCCAGAACTGCGGACCGGCCCCGGAGTTCGCCGGGATCACCAGTTGGCTGAACACGCCGGACGGCAAGCCGCTGAAGATCTCCGACCTGGCGGGCAAGGTCGTCCTGGTCGACTTCTGGACCTACAGCTGCATCAACTGCCAACGCACCCTGCCCTACGTGGAGGGCTGGGCGAAGAAGTACGCCGCGGACGGCCTGGTCGTGGTCGGAGTGCACTCCCCCGAGTTCGCGTTCGAGCACGTGAAGTCCAACGTGGTCGAGCAGGCGGCCCGCCTGGGTGTGCGGTACCCGATCGCACTGGACAACGACTTCTCGACCTGGAACGCCTACTCGAACGAGTACTGGCCTGCCGAGTACCTGATCGACGCGACCGGAACGGTACGGCACCGCTCGTTCGGCGAGGGCAGCTACCAGACCACCGAGAACCTGATCCGGCAGTTGCTGAGCCAGGCCAAGCAGGGCGTGAACCTGGGCACGGCGTCGGTCGGCACCGACCCGGAACCGATCACCGGCGGCACCGGTGAGACCTACCTCGGCTACGGCCACGCCCTGGCTGTCTCCGGCACCGCGCCGGATCCGGTCAAGGACCGCCCGACGCCGTACCGATACGACGGCCGGCTGTACCCGGACACCGTGGCGCTGAACGGAACCTGGACGATCGGGCCGCAACAGATGACCGCCGGTCCGGGCGCCGCGCTGCGCCTGGACTACCAGGCCGACAAGGTCTACCTGGTGCTCGGCGGCGACGGCACGGTCGACGTCGTCCTCGACGGCAAGCACGTGAACACCGTGCCGGTGAAGGGGGTACCGACGTTGTACCAGCTGACCACGGCACCGCCGAAGAAGGGCCGAGGCGTCCTGCAGTTGAGCTTCGGGCCCGGCATCCAGGCCTACGACTTCACGTTCGGCTGAACCGATCTGACACAGCGTCAGACCAGGTCGTAGATCGCCTTCTCGAAGTCGGCGTACATCTGCACGTAGCCCGGGGTCGCGAACGGCAGGTACTGGGAGAAGATCGCGCCGGTGATCCCGCTGGTCGGGTCGATCCAGAAGTGAGTGTTGGCCAGTCCCGCCCAGGCCCCGCTGCCCGCGCGGCGTCGACCGGGCTCGTCCTTGGTGTTGAGCAGCAGACCCCAGCCCCATTTGCGATCGGGTCCGTAGACGAAGTCGCAGCTGTGCGCAGGCGAGGCAGCTGACACGCGCTCCGGGACCTCGAGCCCGCCGATCCGGTTGGTGAACGCCTCCGCGACGGTGTCCTCGGCCAGGATCCGGCTCCCGCTGAACACGCCGCCGCCCAGCAGCATCCGGGCGAAGCGCAAGTAGTCCTGCGCCGTGGAGTACAAGCCGTGGCCGCCGCTCCAGTAGTCCGGGTCGGCCGGCAGCTCCATGTCGGAGGCGACCCAACCGCCGCCCTCGGCCGGGAAGTGCAACGCGACCTTGCGCTCGCGGCGCTCCTCGTCAACTCCGAAAACGGTGTCGACCATGCCGAGCGGGCCGGTGATGTGCTCGGCGAAGTACGTGTCCAGTCGCTGGCCGGCGACCTCCTCGACAACGCGGCCCAGCCAGTCGGTGTTGGTGCCGTACTCGAACTTCGTGCCCGGATCGACCACCAGCGGCAGGAACAGCGCAGCGGTCGTCCCGCTGATCACGTTGGGGTGCCCCGTCAGTTCCTCGTACCGGACCATGTCGGCGTTCCAGAACCAGTACGTCTGGCCGGCGGTGTGGGTGGCCAGCTCACCCACGGTCGCCCGCCGCGTGGGCTGCCGCAGCCGCGGCGTGTCGCCGGCGAAGCCCTCGAGCACCTGCATCTTGTCCCACTCGGACAGGTATTCCGCCACCGGCGCGTCGAAGTCGAGCTTGCCCCGCTCCCGCAACTGCAGCGCGGCGACGGTGGTGACCATCTTGGTCATCGACGCGATCCAGAGGACCGAGTCGACCGCTACTTCCTCCGGACTGCCCACCGCTCGCGGACCGGCCGCGCCCTGGTAGCGGATACCGTCACGATCCGCCGCCACGGCCACGACGTTGGGCACCGCGCCGGTCTCAACCGCATTGCGCAGGACGTCATCGACAGCAGGGGACATAGCAAACTCCTGTAGACACTTCGAGACTTCCACCCAATCACCGGAATCGGCGGGTAGCCACAAGTCGGGACCGACATCACATCCGTGGGGTTAATCGATTTCGCCGCTTCGGAGATACTTGCAAATTCACGCAACAGTCGCGGGACGACGCCCGTGCCGGGAAACGGAAATCAGGCCCGATCCCGGGGTGGCGTCGGACCCGAATCTCGCGGTTGACCTGCGAATTCTCGGTCGGCGCCTGCGGCCAACCTTCGGGCCTTTGCCCGGACGACACGCCGGGAAGCGTCGCGGAAGCCAAGGCGACCGTGGCATAGTGCGACGCCGCTGCCCAGACCCCGCAGTTTCCAACGTGACACCGGGCCATACCCGTCAGGGTGCCCGCACACAGATGGAGCTGCCCTTGCGTCGGGCCACGCCCGCTTCGGTGTGTCCACCCCCACCCCACCCCAACGACACGTTGCGGCGATGCCGCCGATGACGTGTGCCGGCCCCGTCGACGCGTGAACATCGACGGGGCCTTCGACCATCCCGAAGCTAGCCGGGAGAACGTGAGGTCAGCATGGAGCACTCCGGGCCGCAGCCGAACCACTCACTCCTGCCGGCCGACTCCGCGCTCCTGTCCGGGAACGGCGGCGTACTCAGCGAGTCCGACGTATTGGCGGTCGGCCTCCCGAGCTGCCCTGCCTGGTGCGGTCGTGGAGACTTGGCCCGCTATTGCGTCGACTCCTGGGATCTCGAAGGCGTTCACGTGATTCACGGCGCGTACCACGCCAGCGACACGGGCCCTGGGTTCGGAACGCTGCGCACAGGCGGCGGGACGGCGCGGGTATATGTCTCCCGCAATGATGTACCGGACAGGCAGGGCCCGGTCGAGGTCAACCTCGACGAGGACTCCGATCTGCTCGCGTACAACCGGATGTCACCGGAGGTAGCACGGCAACTCGCGGTCGAGCTGGCCGCCGCAGCGGAATTCGCCGCCCGACTCAACGCCGCGGGAGTTACGCGCGCCTGACCGATCGACCGAACAACGGCGGCGAGGCAGTCAGAAACGACCGAGGCGGCCCATCGGGGAGAAGGGAACCAGCTTCACCTGCATTGTCTCTGTCGGGCTGGCCGGATTTGAACCGACGACCCCCTGACCCCCAGTCAGGTGCGCTACCAAACTGCGCTACAGCCCGTATTCCGTGCAGTCACCCGGCGGAACGGGCGGGGTTGACCCTACCGCACGCGAGCTGCCGTTCGTGTCAGCGCTTGCGCTTCTCCCTCACCTTGACCGAGATGTCGATCGGGGTGCCGACGAAGCCGAACTCCTCACGCAGCCGGCGCTCCACGAAACGCCGGTAGCCGGCCTCCAGGAACCCCGACGCGAACAGCACGAACCGGGGCGGGCGCGCCGCCGCCTGGGTGGCGAAGAGGATGCGCGGCTGCTTGCCGCCGCGGATCGGGTGCGGGTGGGCGGCGACCAGGGTTCCGATGAACGCGTTCAGCCTGGCCGTCGGGATCCGCTGGTCCCACGACGCAAGCGCGGTCTCCAACGCCGGGACCAGCTTGTCCACGTGGCGCCCGGTACGGGCGGCGATGTTGACCCGGGGCGCCCAGGGCACGCGCACCAGCTCGGTCTCGATCTCGCGCTCGAGGTAGTAATGGCGTTCCTCGTCGAGCAGGTCCCACTTGTTGTAGGCGATGACCAGCGCCCGGCCGGCGTCGACGACCATCGAGATGATCCGGGTGTCCTGCTCGGACAACGTCTCGTGCGCGTCGATCAGCACGACGGCGACCTCGGCGGCGTCGAGGGCCGCGGCGGTGCGCAGGCTGGCGAAGTACTCGTGGCCGGACGCGGTCGCGACCTTGCGCCGGATGCCCGCGGTGTCGACGAACCGCCAGGTCTTCCCGCCCAGTTCGATGAGCTCGTCGACCGGGTCGACGGTGGTGCCGGCGACCGCGTCGACCACCACGCGGTTGGCCCCGGCCAGCTTGTTCAGCAGCGAGGACTTGCCGACGTTCGGCTTGCCGAGCAGCGCGACGCGGCGCGGGCCGCCCACCGGTGCGGTGGTCTCGGCCGGGGTCTCCGGCAGCGCCTCGAGCACCGCGTCGAGCAGGTCGCCGGAACCGCGGCCGTGCAACGCCGAGACCGGGTACGGCTCCCCCAGGCCCAGCGACCAGAGCATCGCGGCGTCGGCCTCGGCCGAAGGCCCGTCGACCTTGTTGGCAGCCAGGACCACCGGCTTGCCGGAGCTGCGCAGGATGCGAACGACGGCCTCGTCGTGGTCGGTCGCGCCGACGGTCGCGTCGACCACGAACAGCACCGCATCAGCCGCCGCGACCGCGAGTTCGGCCTGGGCGGTGATCGAGGCCCGCAGGCCCTCGCCGTCCGGGTCCCACCCGCCGGTGTCGACGACGGTGAACCGGCGGCCGGCCCACGAGGCGTCGTAGAAGACCCGGTCGCGGGTCACCCCCGGCACGTCCTCAGTGACGGCCTCCCGGCGACCGATGAACCGGTTGACCAGCGTGGACTTGCCGACGTTCGGCCGACCCACGACGGCCAGCACCGGCAGCGCCTCGGCGGGGGCATCGTCGTCGAGGCCCTCCGGGAACTTGCCGTCGAAGTCGGCGTCCGCGAGGTCCTCGTCGAGGTGGTCGAGGGATTCCACGATCAGTGCGCCAGATCCGGGGCGACGGGCATCGGCCGCACCGCCGCGACCTGCGCGACCACGGCCGAGACGACCTGGGCGAGGTTCAGGGAGGTGGTGTCGATCGCCACCGCGTCGGCGGCCTGCAGCAGAGGTGCGGCGGCGCGGGTGGAATCGATCCGGTCGCGCCGGGCGAGGTCGGCGCGGGTCGACTCGACGCTGACAGCGGCTGCGGCGGCGGAGTTGATCTCGGTCGCCCGACGGTCGGCACGGGCGTCGATCGAGGCGGTGAGGAAGACCTTGACGCACGCGTCCGGGGCGACGACCGTGCCGATGTCGCGGCCCTCGACCACGATCCCGCCGTCGTCGGCGCGGCAGCGGGCGATGATCGCCTGCTGCATGGCCACCAGTCGGGTACGCACGGCTGGCACGGCGCTTACCAGGCTTACCGCCGCGGTGACCTCCGGACCGCGGATCGGCTCGGCGACGTCGGCGCCGTCGACGGTGATCGTGGGTTGCGCCGGGTCGGTGCCCGAGCAGATCGAGGGCGCCTCGGCGGCTGCGGCGACTGCTTCGGCGTCGGCGACGTCGATGCCGGCCTGGAGCATCCACCAGGTCATCGCCCGGTACATCGCACCGGTGTCCAGGTAGCGCACGCCGAGCGCGGTTGCGACCGCACGCGCGACGGTGGACTTGCCCGATCCGGAGGGTCCGTCCAGCGCGACGACGAGGGTCGTCGCCTCCGGCGCGGGACACGACTCCACGGTGCGAACTCCTGGGCCTGGGTGTCGCCGGTGCACGCGCAGGTAGGCGGAAAGACAGAGCCTTCAGACCTGTCACTTGCCTACCGAAGCGTGCATCGGTGAAGAATTACACTGTGACCGCCGGTCGGCCGGTCACCCCATCCTAACGGGGCTGCGTCACCAGTGGACGATCCAGCCGAGGGCGCGCAGTTGGGCGACCAGTTCCGCGGCGTTCGGCGGCCGGACCGCGAGCTCCACCAGGCCGACCGCCTGCCCGGGCGAGTGCTCGATCCGCATGTCCTCCAGGTTGATCCCGGAGCGGCCCACGTCGGCGAGCAGGCGGGCCAGCTCGCCCGGTTCGTCCGGGACGAGCACCGGGACCGGGGTCCACCGCGCGGGCGGTTGGCCGTGCTTTCCGGGCAGCTGGGCCCGGCCCTCGTTGCCCGCCCGCAGTGCGGCCGTCACCGGCTCGAGGGCTTCCGGGTCGGCCGGGTCGGTGGCCACCGCGCGCAGTGCGCGGACGACGTCGTCGAGGTCGGCGGCGACGGCCGCGAGCACGTCGGCGACCGCGGTGGCGTTGCTGGCCAGGATGTCCGTCCACAGCCGCGGGTCCGAGGCCGCGATGCGGGTGACGTCGAGCAGGCCCTGCCCGGCCAGGCCGACGGCGTCCGGGTCGGCGTCGACCAACCGGGCGGCGACCAGGCTGGCCAGCACCTGCGGGGTGTGCGAGACCAGCGCGACGGCGAGGTCATGGGTGTGGGGGTCCATCAGGACCGGGATGGCCTCGCAGAGCTCGACCAGCGCGGTCGCCCGGGCCAGGGCCGCCGGGTCGGTCCGGACTGAGGGCGTCAGCACCCAGGGCCGGCCGGTGAACAGGTCGGCCCGCGCCGCGCCGGGACCGGACAGCTCCCGTCCGGCCAACGGGTGCCCACCCACGAAGGTGGTCGGGTCGGCGATCGTGTCCACCGCACGCTGGGCCGCGCCCTTGGTGCTGGCCAGGTCGGTGTACGCGGCCGCGACGTCCTGCCGTTGCAGCTCGGCCAGCACCACGGCCACCGAAGCCGGCGGAACCGCGATGATCGCCAGATCCACGCGCGGGGTCGAGCGGGTCCGCGGCTCCCCGGCCCCCAGCGCGACGGCCAGTTCCACCGTCGCCCGGTCGCGGTCGTCCAGGTGCACCACGACCCCGTTCGCCCGCAGGACCATGGCCACCGACGTGCCCATCAGCCCCGAGCCGACGACGAGAGCGGATTCCAGCCGGTCGCCGCTCACCGGTGCGTCACTGTGCGATGTCCTTGCGCAGGGCGACCGCGCCGCGCAGGTAGACGTGCGCGACCGCGGACTTGGCCAGGTCGGTCTCGACGTGGGCCAGGATCCGGACCACCCGCGGCATCGCGCCGGCCACGTCGATCTCCTGGGCGCACAGCAGCGGCACGTCCGTGATGCCCAGGTCGCGGGCCCCGACCGCGGGGAACTCGCAGTGCAGGTCCGGCGTGGCCGTGAACACGATGCTGATCAGGTCGTCGACGGCGAGACTGTTGCGCTGCAGGATCGCCGAGATCAACTCCGTCACCGAGGCGAGCATGTGCTCGCGCTCGTCGGAGTCCAACTGGACCGCCCCGCGGATCGCCCGTACCGCCACCGGTTCCTCCCGTCCGTCGGCGGACACCCTAAGGCATCTTGCGGGCCACCCTTTTCTTCTTCGGTTTCGAGGCGGCCTCGGAGGCGGTGTACAGCGCCGAGACCTCGTGGGAGGTCAGGTGGCGTAGGCGGCCAGGAGCCAGGTTCCCGGTGGTCAGCGGGCCGATCTCGGTGCGGACCAGCCGACTGACCGGGTGGCCGGCGGCCTCCAGGAGGCGGCGGACGATGTGCTTGCGGCCCTCGTGGATGGTCACCTGCACGACGGCCCGGCCGTGGTGCAGGTCCAGCAGGCGGAAGCCGTCGATCTTGACGAGGCCGTCCTCGAGCTCGAGGCCGCGCCGCAGCGTCTTTCCCAGATCGCGGGCGATCGGTCCGGGGACCTCGGCGATGTAGGTCTTCGGGACGCCGAACGAGGGATGGGTGAGCCGGTGGGTCAGGTCCCCGTCGTTGGTCAGCAGCAGCAGCCCCTCGGTGTCGGTGTCCAGCCGCCCGACGTGGAAGAGCCGGTCGTTCCGATCCATCAGATAGTCGCCGATGCAGGGCCGGCCCTCGGGGTCGCTCATCGTGCTCACGACCCCACGCGGCTTGTTCAGCAGCAGATACACCGCGTCGGTCCGGGTCGAGACCACCAGGCCGTCCACCCGGATCCGGACCTGGTCGGGATCGACCCGCATTCCCTGCCCGGTGACCAGTTTCCCGTCGACCTCGACGCGGCCGGCCGCGATCATCTCCTCGCAGGCGCGGCGGCTGCCGAGGCCGGCTACGGCCAGAACCTTCTGCAGGCGGATGCCTGACGATTCGTCAGATTGCATGTCGGATTGCATGTCAGTTGGCCGGAAGTTCGGTGTCGCCCTCGAGGGCGGCGATCTCGGGCAGGAACGGCGCCAACTCCGGCAGGTCGTCGAGGCTGTTCAAACCCAACCGATCCAGGAAGTACGACGTCGTCCGGTACTGCATCGCGCCGAACTCCGAGTCGGTCCCGGCCTCCTGCACCAGTCCGCGGGCCAGCAGGGTGCGCATGACGCCGTCGACGTTGACCCCGCGCACCGCCGAGACGCGCGACCGGCTGACCGGCTGCCGGTACGCGACGACCGCAAGGGTCTCCAACGCAGCCTGAGTCAACCGAGCCTGCTGCCCGTCACGCACGAAGCGTTCGACGATCTCGGCGCACGCCGCGTTCGAGTACAAGCGCCACCCGCCGCTGACCTGACGCAGCGTCATGCCGCGGTTGCCCGCCGCGTACTCCGCAGCCAGGGCGGTGAGCACGTCGAGGACCTGACCCGGCCCGCACTCGCAGGCCTGCGCCAGCGCGACCTCGGTGACCGGGCTGTCGACCACCAGCAGCACGGCCTCGACCGCGCAGCGCAAGGCCGGCAGACCGTCCGCCGCGTCGCTCGGCGCGGGCTCGTCGACCGCGACGACCGCCCGGGAGCCGAACAGCACCTCGTCGATCACCGAACCACTCATCGGCCGACCTCGCTCGTTCCTCGCTCGCTCGACCGATGAGGCACAGGCGATTGAGGCGCGCGGAGCGCCGGCAGCGAGCCTGCGAGCCGTCGAGCGTTCCCGAGCCGATTGAGCCTGTTGACCGCAGGGAACACGGGAACGCTGTGTTGATTGATTCGCTCGCTGCGCTCACTCATGACTGTGCCTCGCCGTCGTCGTCGTTCATGGGCTCGTCGTTCACGGGCTCGTCGTCCCCGGCCAGTTCCGCTTCCGGCGCCGCGGCCGGCTCCTCCGGCACCGCGTCGAACTCGTCGCTGATCGCGATCTCGCCGTCGCCGCCGCCCGTCCACTGCACGTGCAGCTCGGCGAACGGGCTCTCCTGCTCGAAGCTGACATCGGCCGCCCGGAACAGCTCGAGCAACCCGAGGAACCGGGCCACCACGGTAAGCGTGTCCGGGCAGTCGGCGATCAGCTCACGGAACGTCGAGCGGCCCGTCACCCGCAGTCGCCCCACCAGCACCCCGACCTGCTCACGGACGCTGACGGTCGGTGCGTGCAGGTGGGCGACCGAGATGCCGGGCGGTGCCGGCCGCGGGGTCATCGCCCGCGCGGCCAGCGCGGCGAACTGCTCCGGTCCCAGCCCGATCAGTACCTCAGGCAGTAGCTGCGCGAACGGCTCCTCGAGCGCCACCGAACGGGCGTGGTAGCGCTCCTCCGCCGTGATCCGCTGGGCGAAGATCGCGGCCACCTGCTTGTAGGCCCGGTACTGCAACAGGCGGGCGAACAGCAGGTCACGGGCCTCCAGCAGTGCCAGGTCCTCGTCGTCCTCGACCTCGCCGGCCGGCAGCAGGCGGGCGGCCTTGAGGTCCAGCAGCGTGGCCGCGACGACCAGGAACTCGCTGGCCACGTCGAGGTCCCAGTCGCTGCCGTAACCGCGGATGTAGCCGATGAAGTCGTCGGTGACGGTCGCCAGCGCGACCTCCGTGATGTCGAGCTTGTGCTTGGCGATCAGGCCGAGCAGCAGGTCGAACGGACCCTCGAACATCGGCAGCTGGACGTGGAAAGCAGTGCTGCGCACCTCCGTCGCAGCGACCTCGGGTGCCTCGACGACCGGCGCGCTCACCACCGAACCCTAACCGACCTCAGGGGATGCCTGGCACCGCAGACGACGGCCCGCACCGGCTCAGCCCAAGCGGCCGAGGACCTCCAGTGCGAGTTGCCGGTACGCCTTCGCGCCGGCCGAGGTCGAGGCGTAGGAGGTGATCGGCTCGCCGACCACCGTGGTCTCCGGAAATCTGACGGTGCGTCCGATCACCGTGTGGAAGACCGCGTCGCCGAACGCCTCCACGACCCTGGCCAGCACCTCGCGGCCGTGCACCGTGCGGGAGTCGTACATCGTCGCGAGGATGCCCTCGAGCCGCAGGCCGGGGTTCAGCCGCTGCTGCACCTTGTCGATGGTGTCGGCCAGCAGCGCGACGCCGCGCAGCGCGAAGTACTCACACTCCAACGGGACCATCACGGCCTGCGCGGCGGTCAGTGCGTTGACGGTCAGCAGACCGAGCGAGGGCTGGCAGTCGATGATGATGAAGTCGTAATCCGGCAGCACCGGGGCCAACGCCCGCTGCAGGGCCTGCTCACGGGCAACCTCGGAGACCAGCTGCACCTCAGCCGCAGACAGGTCGATGTTGCACGGCAACAGGTCGACGTTCGCCATGTTCGTCGGGAACAGCACGTCCTGGATGTTGACGCTGCGGTCGAGCAGCAGGTTGTACAGCGAGAGCTCCAGCTCGTGCGGGTTGATCCCGAGGCCGACGCCGAGCGAGCCCTGCGGGTCGAAGTCGACGAGCAGCACCTTGCGGCCGTGCTCGGCGATCGCGGCACCGAGATTGATCGTCGAGGTGGTCTTCCCGACGCCGCCCTTCTGGTTGCACATGGCGATGACCCGGGCCGGGCCGTGAGTGGTGATCGGCGCCGGCAGGGGGAAATCGGGCAACGGGCGACCGGTCGGGCCGATGACCGGCTCAGACGCGACCTCCCCTGCCTCGGGAACCGGCGCGGGAGCGGTCGGCTCGGGCACGAACGCGGCCGGCCTTTCGACCATCCGACCGGTGGAGACCCAGCGGTCGTTGGGCACCTCGGCACGGAGCCCGGGCAACGGTGGGAAGACCTCGTCCGCCCGAGCGGTCGCACCGTGCTGCGATCCGTACCCGTAGGTCGGCGATTGCATTGCGAGCCTCATTCCCCTCGCGACCGGCGGTTGTGGTCCCACCATCGCGCACCACGTCGCCGCTCCTCGGCTCATCCGGCGGCGTGTCGCCGCGGTGCTTGACAGCCGGTCCGGAATGTGTTGTGGAAGTGGCCAGAGTGTCTTTTGTGCCGAATGTTCAGATGGCGGGAGGCACGACCCGAGCCCGCGGATGGGAGGTCGCGTAGACCTCACGCAGATGCTCGACGCTGACTTTCGTGTAGATCTGCGTGGTCGACACCGAGGCGTGGCCGAGCAGTTCCTGGACGACCCGGACGTCGGCGCCACCCTCCAGCAGGTGGGTGGCGAAGGAGTGCCGCATGGTGTGCGGCGAGACCTCCGCGCGCACCCCGGCGCCCTCGGCCGCGGCGCGCAGCGCGGTCCACGCGCTCTGCCGCGACAGCCGGCCGCCACGAGCGTTCAGGAACAGCGCGCTGCACCGGTCGGTGGTCCGCCGTGGCCGGCCGATCGGGCCGGTGCCGGTCGGGGCGCTGTCGACCAGCGCGGGCCGTGCCCGGACCAGGTACGCCTCGACCGCGGCGCGGGCACAACTGCCCAGCGGGACCAACCGTTGCTTGCCGCCCTTGCCGGACAGCAGCACCGTGCGCGATTCGAGGTCGATCGACTCGAGGTCCAGCCCGACGGCCTCGGAGATACGGGCCCCGGTGCCGTAGAGAACCTCGACGAGGGCGACGTCGCGCAGCATGAGCTCGGTCCGCGAGCCCTGGCCGGCAGCGTCGATCAGCGCGGTCACCTCGGTCACCGAGATCGCCTTGGGCAGCCGCTGCGGCGGACGCGGCGGACGCACCGGTCGCGCCGGGTCGGTCTCGGTCAGTCCCTCGCGCAAGGCGAACCGGTGGAAGCCGCGGACCGCAATCACCGCACGCGCCGCCGAACTGGCGGCCAGGGCAGGGTGGTCGGCGTCGCCGGTGCGCAGCCGGACCAGGAAGTCGGCAACGTGGTGCTGGGTGACCTCGGTGACCTGGTCGACCCCGTGCGAGCCGAGCACGTCGCGGTAACGCAGCAGGTCGCGTCGGTAGGAGGTGAGGGTGTTTGCCGCCAGCCCTCGTTCGATCGCCAGGTGGTCCAGGTAGCCGCGCAGTGCATCGGCCAGTTCGGCCTCGGCCACGGTGCTCCTCTCCGGACTTCTCGCGTGGCGAACCTAGTCGCGAAACCCCCGGGCAGACCGCTCGACACGCAGCGTCGGCGGAGCCCACGCACAGGCCGCTCCGATCATCGATGAGCGGAATGCGCACTCTCATACGCGGGATGCGCACTCTCATACGCGGCGCCCAACGAACGGCGCGCGCCGAACCGGGGCAATGCGTCGGCACTGGACGTTCGAACGGCCCATGCGAGGCGACCCGAAAGTACGCCGCCGGATCAGGCGCTCGGCGCGTCCAAGTTCCGGACCGATTTCGCAGGTCCGCCCGCGCTGAGAGGGACTGCCGCTGATGGCCACTGCTGCCGACGCCCCGCAGACCAAGTTCCCGAAACTCCCGAAGTTCCCGCGGCGCCGGCAGGCCGGGCTGGCGCTGATCGGCGTGGGCGTGGTGGTCGCGGCAGTCTCGGGCGGGATGGCCCTGTTCGGCGGCGGGGGCGGCACCACCAGTGCCAAGAAGCCGGCGGCGACGGTGAACAAGTACACCTACACGACCGGCGTCGTGGACAACTGGTGGAACAAGGCGCTGAGCGCCTCGGACCGCACGACGTACTGCACGGCGTGGAAGCGCGACCCGACGAGCACGGTCGCCACGATCCAGTCCGGTGTGAACACCAACGCGACCGCCGCGGCAGTCTTCGACCCGACCGCGATCAGCGCCTACTTCACCAGCCACTGCCCGAAATGAACCCGCCCGTCCGGATCTGACCTGACGTCAGAAAGCGACGGTGTAACCAAGATCCCTATCTGTTCACGTGTGCGACAACCTCCGTGCACCCACACCCGGCGCGCCGGCCCGAGCCACGGGCCGCCGCGTCGGGCCCGGACCTCAAGGAGACCACCGTGAACGCTTCCGCTCTGCGCACCTTCGTCCGTCCGCTCACCGGCCTCGCCGTCGTGGCGGCTCTGCTCGGTGTCCCGGCCGCCACGGCCTCGGCCGCCACCGCCCCGCACGCGGAGAATTCCTACTGCGACTTCGACTCCGGCTTCGGCTGCGCGGGCTACGGATACGGCTCGGACTACGGGTGGGACTACTCCGGTCATGGCGGCCACCACCGTTACTGAGCAGCTGTGCGTTGCAAAACCCGGTCCGGCCGCGCGGCTCAGAGCACCTGCTCCAACGGTGTGACGGGCAAGCCATGCGCGGCCGCGACCGGTTCGCAGACCACCGATCCGGCATGGGTGTTCACGCCCAGGCCCAACGCCCGATCGGCCCGGCAGGCATCACGCCAACCACGGTCGGCGATCGCCAGCACGTAGGGCAGGGTCACGTTGGTCAGCGCGTAGGTCGAGGTGTGCGGCACCGCGCCGGGCATGTTGGTCACGCAGTAGAACAACGACCCGTGCGCCTCGAACACCGGGTCGGCGTGTGTGGTGGGCCGGGAGTCCTCGAAGCACCCACCCTGGTCGATCGCGATGTCGACCAGCACGGTGCCGGGCTTCATCCGCGAGACCAGTTCGCTGGTGACCAACTTCGGTGCTTTCGCCCCGGGCACCAGCACGGCGCCGACGACCAGGTCGGCGTCGAGTACCGCGGCCTCGATCTCGTAGGCGTTCGAGGCGACTGTCTGGGCGTGCCCCTGGTAGATCCGGTCGGCCTCGCGGAGCTTGGCGATGTTGCGGTCCAGCAGCAGCACCTCGGCCTGCATGCCGATGGCGATCGCGGCCGCGTTCATCCCGGACACGCCCGCGCCGATCACCACGACCTTTGCCGCGTACACCCCGGACACGCCACCCATCAGCACACCGCGGCCGCCGCCGGACCGCATCAGGTGGTAGGCCCCGGCCAGCGGCGCCAGCCGCCCGGCCACCTCGCTCATCGGGTACAGCAAGGGCAGTGACCCGTCGGGCAACTGCACGGTCTCGTAAGCGATCCCGGTGGCGCCGGCGACCAGCAGGGCGTCGGTGCACTCCCTCGAGGCGGCCAGGTGCAGGTAGGTGAACAGGACCAGGTCCGGGCGTAGCCGGTGGTACTCCTCGGCCACCGGCTCCTTGACCTTCAGCACCAGTTCGGCGCTGCCCCAGACCTCGTCGGCATCAGCCACGATCCGCGCCCCGGCGCGGGTGAAGAGGTCGTCGGAGATGGAGGACCCGGCGCCGGCCTCGTGCTCGATGAGCACCTCGTGGCCGTGCCGGGTCAGTTCGTTCACCCCCGCGGGTGTGATCGCGACGCGGTACTCGTGGTTCTTGACCTCGCGGGGGATTCCGATCCGCATGGACGGACTCTAGGTCTTCACCTCGAGTGCCTCGGACAACGCCACGTGCGTGCCGTTATTCGGAGCTTTTCCCGAGCCGTTCGTCCGGGGGGTCGGCTCCAGTCGCACGATCACGTCAGCCTTGGTCAACGTGGTCATGTCGTGGGTCGCGACGATCACCGTCCGGTCGGTGCTGAGCTTCCGCAGCGTCGCCAGGAAGCGCTCGGCTGCCACGGCGTCCAGCCCGGTGGTCGGTTCGTCGAGGATCAGCACCCGGGCGCCCCCGACCAGGGCCCGCGCCAACGCGATGCGTTGCCGCTGCCCGCCGGAGAGCAAGCGGCCGCGCTGCCGCAGCCGGGCGTCGAGCCCGCCCTGCAGCACCTTCACCTCGTCGTCGATCCCGGCCAGGCGCAACGCCTCCCAGACCTCGTCGTCGCTGGCGTCCGGCTTGCCGAACGTGATGTTCTCCCGGACCGTGGCGTCCAGGACCGGTGCCTCCTGCAGCAGCACGGTGACGCTGTCACGCACCGTGCGCAGCTTGAGGTCGCGCACGTCCATGCCGTCCAGCCGGACCTGCCCGGAGGCCGGGTCGTCGAGCCGGGCGAGCAACCGGATCATCGTCGACTTGCCCGAGCCGCTCGGCCCGGCGATCGCAGTCAGCCGGCCCGGGAAGAACCGGGCGCTGGCCGACCCGAGCACCGGGTGCTTGGCGCCCGGGTAGGTGAACGTGACGTCGCGCAGTTCGACCTCGCCGCGGACCTGCGCCGGGTCGAGCCCGATCGCGTCCTTGCGCTCGGTGACCCCTTCGGGCACGTCCATCAGTTCCGCGACGCGCTGCACACCGGCCGTCGAGGAGACGATCGTGTTGCCGAGATCGCCCAAGGAACGGACCGGGGTGTACATCTGCGACAGGTAAGTGAGGAACGTCATCAGCCCACCGAGGGTCATCTGGTGGTGCTTCAGCGCCCAGGCCCCGGCACCCATTACGGTGAGCATGCCGAGCAGTTCGAGCAGGTTGACGACCATCGGGTACGTCGCCCGCAGTCGGGCGGCGTCGAGTTCGGCAGCCAGCGCGGCGCGGGCCTCGCGGTCGAACCGCGCGGCCTCCTCCGCCTCGCGACCGTGGACCTGGACCAACGCCATCGCGGAGATGCTCTCCTCCGCGACGGCCGTCAGCGAGCCGTAGCGGCGGCGCTTCTCCCGGGAGACCTTCTTCAGCCGACGGGCGAAGCGTGCGGCGACGAACCAGAAGATCGGGATCACCGCGGCGGAAATGAGGGCCAGCCGCCAGTCCAGCCGGACCAGGGCACCGCCGAAGAAGACGATCCGGGCAATGGCGCCCACGGCGGTGACGACGATGCCGATCATCAACGTCTCGACGCTGTTCACGTCGGAGTTCAACCGGGTGAGCATGTCGCCGGATCGGAGCTTGTCCAGCACGGTCGTCGAGGTCCGCTGCAGGCGGTGCAGCATCTTGGCCCGCACCCGCAGTTGCAGGTGCTCGCCGATCCACGTCGACAGGTACGAACTGACCCACCCGAGCAGGCCGCCCCAGATCGTCAGCGTCACGTACAGCAGCGCGATGTGCTTGATGTTGTTGAGGTTCATCGGCACGAGGACCTGGTCGATGACCCGCTGGAAGATCCAGATCTCGACAGCCTCGATACCCGGAACGGCCACCGCCAGAACCAGCAGCAGCAGGATGCCGAACCGGTACGGACGGACATCCGGCCAGAATCGCCGGATCAGTCTGCGCAGCGGCACGTCCGGGGTCGCCTCGACCAGACCCGGTCCTTGTGCCCGCGGCGCGGCCCCCCGCATGAATCGGCGCAGGCTCCCCGAGGCGCGGGAGCGCCCCGGCCGGGGGGACCGGCCGGGGCGCGCCACATTGCTAGTGAGCGGCAAGCTCAGTCACACCAGTCGTCACAGTCGTCATCCCACTCGTCGTCACAGTCCCGCCAACGCCAGCTGCAGTAGTCGTAATCGTCCCAGGAATCCCAGCCGCCCCGCCAGCCGTGCCAGCGGTGCAAATGATGAAAGAAGCGCATTGTGGTGCCTACCCTTTCCCTCGTGACGGACGAAATGTCCGAATTGGGCGCTTCGGACGATAGCCCTGTGCACTGGAGGGATCGAAGGTGCCGCAGAGACAATTTGAGAAGATCGTTACTGCCGTTGACTAAAGATCCACTTCTTCGGTTGCCCGCCGCAGTCGCCTGCAGGCGCGCGACGGACGACTGGGAAGAGCGCCGTGCCCCCGACCAGGTACAGTCGAGGGCACGAAACGCATGTTGCTAGATGTAACTCACGAGGACTGATCAGTACCAGTCGTCACAGTCGCCGAAGTCGCCGCCGTAGTAGCTGTTCGACGCCCAGGCGCGGCTCTGGTAGTCGTTCCACGGGCTGTAGTAGCCGCCGTAGCCGCCGTCGTAGTAGTTGCGGTACCAGTGGTGACGGAATGCGAATCTCATTGCCTGCCCTTTCGAAAACCGGGCTCGCGGCCCGGAGAGATCGGCGCGGCGCTGACGCTGTGTCGCCAAGACCGTGCAGCGTCCGACCGGGACAACTTGACGTATTCGTTACCGGTGCGCGCCAATTACAACAATCAATGGCTGTTTGCTACCCGCTGCGACCACCGTCATGCAGCGATTCAACCCCGGGACCTGCGACAACGGCGGCCAGGGCCGGCGCGCCCATCACCAAGAGCGGGTTATGCAGCTCTCCGCGCAGCACACCGCGGACTATCTCGTCGAGCGGAACCCAGCGCAGTTCGATGTCGAACTCCTCATGCTTGCCGGGCGTCCGCTCCCCCGGCGCGGGCGCGTGGCCGCGGGCGACGAAAATCCGCACGGCCTCGTCGCTGATGCCCGGGGACGTGTAGGCGTCGACCAGCACCCGCCAGTCCGACGCGGTCAGGTGGGCCTCCTCGGCCAGCTCCCGCTGGGCCGCCTCGACCAGCGGCTCACCGGGCTTGTCCAGCAGACCGGCGGGCAACTCCCACATCCGTAGCCCCACCGGGTGCCGGTACTGGCGCAGCAGCAGCACGCGGTTGTCCTCGTCGAGGACCATCACGCCGACCGAGCCGGGATGCACGAGCACGTCGCGGACCGCGAGATCCCCGTCGGGCATCTCGACGTGGTCCACGCGCATCCGGACCACACCGCCCTGAAACGCCGTCACCGAACGCCGGACCGGCCAGGACTCGTCCGAATCGGCCAGGCGGTCGGCAAGCTCGGCCGTCACGAGCCGATCCCGGCCAACCGCGCGGTCTCGCCGGAGGGATCCGCGGCGCCTGCGGAGTTCTGCTGACGCCGCGTCAGACCGGCGCGCACCAGGCCCGCGAACAGCGGGTGCGCCCGGGTCGGGCGCGACCGGAACTCCGGGTGCGCCTGGGTGGCCACGAAGAACGGATGCTGCTCGCGCGGCAGCTCCACGTACTCCACCAGCCGACCGTCCGGCGAGGTCCCGGAGAAGTCGATGCCGGCCCGCTCCAGCTCGGCGCGGTAGTCGTTGTTGACCTCGTAGCGGTGCCGGTGGCGTTCGGAGACGTAGGGCTCGCCGTACAGCTCGCGGACGAGCGAACCCTCGGCCAACTTGGCCGGGTACAGCCCGAGCCGCATCGTGCCGCCGAGGTCGCGCTCGCCGGAGACGACGTCGCGCTGGTCGGCCATCGTCGAGATCACCGGGTGTGCGGCGGCGGCGTCGAACTCCGCGGAGTTGGCGCCCTCCAGGCCGGCCACGTTGCGGGCGAACTCGATCACCACGCACTGCAGGCCCAGACACAGGCCGAGCAGCGGGATGCGCTGCTCACGCGCGTAGCGGACGGCGCCGAGCTTGCCCTCGATCCCGCGGACCCCGAACCCGCCGGGGACGCAGATCGCGTCCACGTCGCACAGCGTCGTCGAGGCGCCCTCGTAGGTCGAGCAGTCGTCGGAGGTGACCCACTTGATGATGACCCGGGCATCGTTGGCGAAGCCGCCGTGCCGCAGGGCCTCGGTCACCGACAGGTAGGCGTCGGGCAGGTCGACGTACTTGCCGACCAGACCGACGGTCAGCTCCCGGGCCGGGGCGTGCACCCGGCGCAGCAACTCGTCCCAGGCAGCCCAGTCGACGTCGCGGAAGGGCAGGCCGAGTCGGCGCACCATGTAGGCGTCGAGACCCTCGCCGTGCAACACCTTCGGGATGTCGTAGATCGACGGTGCATCCACCGCCGCGGCCACGGCTTCCGTGTCGACGTCGCACATCAGCGAGATCTTGCGCTTGACCCCGGCCGGGATCGGGCGGTCCGCGCGACAGACGATCGCGTCGGGCTGGATACCGATCGAACGCAGCGCGGCCACCGAGTGCTGCGTGGGCTTGGTCTTCATCTCCCCGGATGGCCCGATGTACGGGACCAGCGAGACGTGCAGGAAGAAGACGTTGTCGCGGCCGACCTCATGGCGGACCTGCCGGGCGGCCTCGAGGAACGGCAGCGACTCGATGTCGCCGACCGTGCCGCCGATCTCGGTGATCACCACGTCGATCGGGTCGCCACCGGGGCCCGGGACGGCCATCTTCCGGATCCGGGCCTTGATCTCGTTGGTGATGTGCGGGATCACCTGGACGGTGTCGCCGAGGTACTCCCCGCGCCGCTCCTTGGCGATGACCGCGGAGTACACCTGGCCGGTCGTGACGTTGGCCGAGCCGTGCAGCGCGACGTCCAGGAAGCGCTCGTAGTGTCCGACGTCGAGGTCGGTCTCGGCGCCGTCGTCGGTCACGAAGACCTCGCCGTGCTGGAACGGGTTCATCGTCCCGGGGTCGACGTTGAGGTACGGGTCCAGCTTCTGCATGGTCACGCGCAGGCCGCGGGCGGTCAGCAGATTGCCCAGGCTCGAGGCGGTCAGACCCTTGCCCAACGACGACGCGACGCCGCCGGTGACGAACACGTGCTTGGTGATGTGCGGCGTGACCAAGGGGCGCTCCGTGGGCGATCGGGCCGGCAGGAAACCGCCGGGTGGTCCACGGGATTCCAGACTAGTAGTTACCGGGCGGTCCCGCTCACCGGCGTGCGGTGATTTCCCGGTAGAGCTCGATCAGTTGTTGCCGGCCGTCCTCCTCGGTCGGCCAGGCGGCGGCCTGCGCGGGGCCCGCCGCGGCCAGTCCGGCCCGCAGGTCCGCGTCGGTCAGGACCCGCCGGAGGGCGGCGCCGAGCGCAGCCGGATCCTCCGGTGGGACCAGCAACGCGGCGTCGGCGACCAACTCCGGGATTCCGCCCACCCGGGTGGCCACCAGTGGGACGCCCGCCGCCAGGACTTCCTGGGCGAACAGGGACCTCGCCTCCCAGCGACTGGAGATCACCGCGACGTCGGCGGCGACCAGCAGTTCGGCGACGTCGTCCCGGGCGCCGAGCAGTCGGACCGGCAAGCCCGCCGCGTCGATCCGGCTCCGGATCCGGTCGGCCAGCGGTCCCACCCCGACGACGACGAGCAGCGGTTGCGGACGCAGGTCGGCCCAGCCGCCGACCGCGTCGAGCAAGCTCGGGTAGTCCTTCTGCGGGGCCAACCGCCCGACCGTGAGCAGTACCGGGCCCGGGCCCAGCCCGAGCTTGTCCCGGACGGTGTCCCGGTCGACCTGCGCCGCCGGCCGGACCGGCGCGGCGACCGGACCGAGGCGGGCGTCGCGGGCACCGAGGGCCCCGGCGCGCCCGACCAGGTCGCTGGAGGCCCCCAGGGTGACGTCGGCACCCCGGGCGACGAGCAGTTCCAGGCCGGTGAGCGCCGTGCGGCGCGGGCCGGAACCGAGCAGCGCGTTGTGCCACGAGACGACCAGCGGCGGACGGCGGCCGGGCCGGCGACCGGCCAGCACGGCTACCACGCCGGCCCGCAGACCGTGCGCGTGGATCACGTCGGGCCGGACCCGCCGGATCACCTCGGCCAGGTCGGTCACTGCGCGCAGATCGTGCGCCGGCCGGGGCCGGTCGGCGATCTCGACCGGGTGGTACGGCGCGAACTCGGCCATCCGGAACCGGCTGCCGGTCGCGGCCGGTCCGGCCACGTGCACCGCGAGGCCGGCGGCGCTGAACCCACTCGCCAGTCCGGTGACGTACCGGCCGACGCCGCCCTCGCTGGCGGCCAGGACCAACAGCGGCCGAACGGTCATGTCCGCGGCCCGCTCGGCCGCACGAGGCGGGGCAGGTCGAGACCGGACAGGCAGGAGCGATCCGCGGACGCCACCGCCACGACGTACGCGAGGGTGACTGCCGCGCCCACGGCCACCGAGGCCAGACAGGCACCGACGGTGTCGGTGGCGCCGAGGCGCTCGGCGAGCCATCGACCGCCGCCGGCCGTCAGCGCCGCGGCGGCGAGGGTCACCGGACCGGTGCGCCCGAGCGCGGCCAGACCGCCGGCGTCGTTGACCCGGCGCACGGCGATCAGCAGCAGCACCCCGGACAGACTCATCCCGACACCCGCTCCGGCGCACAGCGCCGCCACCGCGTGCCGGGCCGACAGCGCCGGCACCACCGCAACGTCGAACCCCGCCGCCACGGCCCAGCCGATCACGATCGCCATGGCCGCGCGACGTCCGGCGTGGGCCGCGTAGAGCACGCGGGACAGGTGCGCCGCCAGTCCGTAGCCGATCAGCCCTGGCGCGAGCGCAGTGATCCCGGCGGCGACCTGGCCGGCGTCGGCCACCCCACCGGCCGCGAACACTCGGGACACGGGCCCGGCGACGGCGACCAGGACCGCCGCGCCCAGGCAACTTGCGGCCAGCACCCCCCGGGCGGTCGCCGCGGTGAGCCGGGCCGCTGCTCGATCGTCGCCGGCCGCTGTCGCGGCGGCGATCCGCGGGAAGGCGCTCGTGGCCAACGGGACCGCCAGAACCGCGTACGGCACGAGGAAAACCGCCCCGGCCCAGGTGTAGGCGGTGACCGATCCGGGCGTGCCATGGCGATCGGCCAGCCAGGTGACGAGCAGCAGGGTGCCCTGCTGCGCGACCAGGGCGGCGACGCCTGCCCCGGCCAGTGCGCGGGCCTGCCGCGCCGCACCGGCCGGAAACGTCAAGACCGGTCGCGGTCGCCAGCCCACGGCCGCCATCGGAACCAGAACCGTCAGGGCCAACGCCGCGACGCCGAGGGTGGTGCCGAGCGCGAGTGCCGTGCGGGCCGAGCCCGGCACCGAGTCGACGGCGGTGTCGCCGTGGGCCAGGTGGGCGAACAGCAGGTACGAACCGATGACCACGACGCTGGAGGCCAGCGGGGCGAGCGCCGCGGCGAGGAAGCGGCGGTGGGCCTGCAACACCCCGGCCAGCACCACCGCTACCGCGTAGCAGAACAACTGCGGCAGGAAGATCAGGAGCATGCGAGTGCCGACGTCGACCGCCGCGGCCGGGCACCGCCCGTCGCCCAGGAACGCGCGCATGACCGGCCGCGCCAGCAATGCACCGGCCAGGCCGAGCGGCAGCAGCAGGACCAGCGACCACGTCAGCAACGCCGAGACCGTGCGGTGGACAGCCGCCCGGTCGCCGCGGGCGATCGCCGGCGCCAGCACCGGGACGATCGCACCGGCCAACGCCCCACCGGCAGCTACCTCGAAAAGCACGTTGGGCAGCAGGTTCGCGGTGTTGTAGACGTCGGCCAGGCAGCCGCCGTGCACGGTGCGGGCGAACACCACCCAACGCCCGAAGCCGACCACGCGGGCCAGGATCGTGAGCGCCCCGACCGCCAATGCTGCCCCGGCCAGCCCGGCTCGGCCCATACCCGGACCCAGAGCTGACGATGCGTCAGTTCTATCCGGTACGCCGGTGACGGACTCGGTCATCGCGCAGGTCTCCCGAACGCGTCGAGCCAGGAGAGCACGGGGTCGGCCGCGATGATGTCGCTGAAGCTGCGCCCTTCGCCGGCCGCGATGACCGACAAAACCGTCGCCAGGTGGGCGATCCGTCCGGCGCGACTCCGCAGGCGCACCAGCGCGGCGGCACCCAATGCGGCACCCAGTGCGTTGGCGCCGCAGTCTCCGAGCATCGTCCGCTCACGCAGGTCCAGGGCAAGCATGGTTGCGGCCGCAACCGACATCCCCGTACTCCCCGGCCCCGGCGGTAACGCGGCCCGCAGGAGCGCGAACTTCAAGCACCGCCCCGGGCGCAGGTCGAACAAGTTGGCCAGGTGCGCTTCACCGGCCACGATCGCGGCGCCGAGGAACACATCGACCGGAGCGCGGAACAACACGCGCGCAACGCCGACCCCCGTGGCGGCCAAGCCGACCGCCTTCACCGCGCCACTGGTCACGTTGCCCGAGACCAACGCGTCCAGGTGGCCGCGCAGACCCTTGCCCGGCGCATGCCGGTGCTCGCGCACGTCGTCGTACAGTCCGGCCGCCCCGCCCCCGAGCAGCGCGACGATCGATGCCGCCCGGGCGCGCCGCGACAGGCCGGGCGCAAGCAGAGTTCCCGCGCCCGCGAGCGCAACCAGTGCCGGCCCGCCGAGCAGACTGACCTCGGCGCCGGCGTGGTTGACGCGCCGCATTCCGGCAGCGGTTGTTCCAGCGGTGGTTGAGACGTAAGACATGTGACGTAGCGTCACTTCTTTGCCGGGGGCACCCGGAACTGCGGCAACGGCGCGTCCCCGGAGTCGGCGCCGCCGTACTGACCGGAGCTGCCCGCGATCTGCTCGACCAACGCATACGCGACGGCGACCTGGCCGAACGGGCTGTCGATGCCGTCGACGGTGGACACGGCCGCCGACACTGTCCCGTCCCGGCGAACGGCGACCACCGGACCGGCCAGGGCGGCAGTGGCCGGTCCGGCCAGGACCGTGCCCTCGCCTGCCGTCTCCAACGCGGCCGCCAGTCGGACACTGCCGGTGGTGATCCGTTCGTCGGCGGGGCCCGACTTGCCGGCCGGGTTGCCGGTCAGCAGCACCGCCAGGTCGCCGCGGTCGGTCAGCTGCTCGCGACTGATCAGCCCGGCGCGGTCGAGCTGGTTGACCAGTTCAGCGGCCGCGGGCTCCAGACCCTTCGGCGTCCGGGAGACCAACGCCCCGGCCAGTTGGGCCTCGGCGCCGCTGCCCTTGACGTCGGAAAGCGCGTAGCTGCGGATCGTCTGGTCGCGCAGGATCGCCTTACCGACGCTGTCGGACTGGCTTGTGGTGTCGAAGAAGTCGGCGTTGACGTCGATGCGCCCGGCGATCTGCGCGCCGGCGTCCTGCAGGGTCTTGGTCAGGCCGTCGACGTCCTTGCGGGCCGTGCCCGGCAGCGCCACCAGGACGACGTGGTGCCCGACGAGGCGTCCGGCCAGCAACGTGTCGTGCAGGGATGCCAGGTACTCGTCGCGGTAGCCGACCTGGTTCTGCGCGGTGGCCAGGTCGTGGCGCAGGGCGTCCTTCTCATCGGCTAGGCCGGCGATCGTCGAGCGCTGAGAGTCGATCAACGACTGGTTCAGCAGCGAGGTGCCGACGAGGATCCCGGTCGCCAGCGCCATGAACACGGCCACCAGCGAGACCAGGTGATAGCGGAAGTCGATCAGCGCAAGCTCCGTCGCCGCAACGGTCAGAACAGGCCGTGCAACCAGTAGTCGATGTCGTCCCAGCGGGCGCCCAGGGTCGTCATGATGGCACGGCCGGACGGGGAGGCGGTCACCGCGACGGCCATCGTGACCAGAGCGGCCAGCAGGAGCAGGAGCAGTTGGGAGTTGCTGATGCGGCTGCGGTAGAGCCGGGACACGCCTTTGGCATCGATGAGCTTGCTGCCGACCCGCAGTCGGGTGAGGAACGTGCTGGCCATCCCGTCGCGGCCCTTGTCGAGGAACTCCTCGAGGTTCGCGTGGGTACCGACCGCGACGATCAGGTCGGCGCCGGCGTCGTCGGCCAGCAGCATCGCGACGTCCTCGCTGGTGCCGATCGCCGGCAGCGTCACCGCGTCGCGGCCCAGTCGCTCCAGCCGGGCCAGGCCGGGCGCCTCCCCGTCGGCGTAGGCGTGGACCACGAGTTCGGCACCGCACGACAACGCCTTGTCCGACACCGAGTCCATGTCGCCGACGATCAGGTCCGGGGTGAACCCAGCCTCGAGCAATGCGTCGGCACCGCCGTCGACGCCGATCAGCACCGGCCGGTACTCGCGCAGGTATGGGCGCAGCGCGGCCAGGTCCTCGCGGTAGTGCGGGCCGCGGACGACGATCAGCACGTGCCGACCGTCGAGGCGGGTACGCAACGTCGGGGCGGCGAGTGGATCGAGCAGCACGGTGTGCTCGCGCTCGAGGTGCTCCATGGTGTTGGTGACGAATGCCTTGAGCTCGTCGGACAGCCCGGCCCGAGCCGCGGCCATCGCGGCCTCGACGGAGGCCGGGTTGGCGATCTGACCGGCGGCCACGGCGGCGTCGGCCCGGTAGAGGGTGCCCTCGTGCAGTCGCAGCACCTCGCCCTCGACGACGCAGTCGAACAGGTCGCCGCCGGCCTCGTCGACCAGCGGGATGCCCGCCTCCAGCAGGATCGCCGGACCGAGGTTGGGATACCGGCCGCTGATGCTCGGCGCGATGTTGACCACGGCCCCGGCCCGGCAGGCGACGAGGGCCTCGGCGCTGACCCGGTCGAGGTCGACGTGGTCGATGATCGCGATCTCGCCGGGGCGCAGGCGCTTGGTGAGGTACTTGGTATGCCGGTCGATCCGGACGGCGGCGGTCATCCCCGGTTCGGCGGCTCTGGCACGCTCACCCCGGGACAACCTCACGCCGGGCATCCTCGCACGGCCCCGCGGACCCGCGACTTCACCTGACAAGCGCGGCAGAGGGATAGGCCAGGTCGGGCCCTGGGTCACTTCCGGGAGCGAGACTTCTTCGGCTTGGCGGCGGCGACCGGACGGCGCGCCGCGGCGAGCAACTCCTCCGCGTGCGCCTGCGCGCTGGCCGAGTCGGTCTGGCCGGCCAGCATCCGGGCCAGTTCGCGGACCCGGTCCGCGCCGTCCAGACGGCCGACCTCGGTGCGGGTGCCGGAGCCGGCGGCCCGGGAGACGAGCAGGTGCGTGTCGGCGAATGCCGCCACCTGCGGCAGGTGGGTCACCACGACGACCTGCGCGACCTCGCCGAGCCGGGCCAACCGGCGGCCGACCTCGACCGCGGCCTTGCCGCCGACGCCGGAGTCGACCTCGTCGAACACGAACGTGGCGACCGGGTCGGCGCCGGCGAGCGCGACCTGCACCGCGAGCATGATCCGGGACAGCTCGCCTCCGGAGGCGGCCCGCTGGATCGGCCGCGGCGGGGCGTCCGGGTGCGCGGCCAGCAGGAACTCGACCTCGTCGACGCCGTCGCGCCCGAACGCGACGGCCCGACCGCCGACCTCGAGCCCGGCGGCTGCGTCGCCCTCGCGGGCCGGTGTCTGGGTGACCGACACGGTCAGCTCGGCGGCGCCCATCGCCAGCCCGGCGAGTTCGGCGCCGATCGCGTCCGCGAGGCGCCCCGCGGCGGCGACCCGCGCCGCCGAAAGCTCCCTGGCATGGCCGGCCAGCGTGCTCCGCAGTTCGGCCTCGCGGTGCCGCAGTGCGCCGGTCGTGTCGGCGTCGGAGTCCAGCTCGGCCAGCCGTTGCGCCGCGTCCTTGGCCCACGCCAGCACGTCGTCGATCGTGTCGCCGTACTTGCGCATCAGCCGGGCCAGGCCGGCCCGCCGTTCGTTCGCCGCGGCCAGGCGTGCCGGGTCGACCTCGATGCCGGCCGAGTAGGAGGCCAGGTCGGCGGTGACGTCGGCCAGCAGGTACGAGATCTCGCTGACCCGCGTGGACAGCTCGGCCAACCGCGGGTCGTGGGCGGCCATCGGCTCCACCGCCCGGCGGGCCGCCGAGACCAGGGTCGTGGCGTCCGCGCCGGAATCCGGTTCACCGCCGAGCGCCTCATGGGCGGTGACCGCGGCGATCCGCAGCGCGTCGGCGTGGTCGAGCCGGCTGATCTCGGCGGTCAACTCGGTGTCCTCACCGGGCTGCGGGTCGAGCGCGGCCACCTCGTCGAGGCCCAGGCGCAGCGCGTCGGCCTCCCGGGCGCGCTCCCGGACCGCACCGAGCAGGTCGGCGAGCCGCCCGCGGACGTCCATCAGCTCCCGATGGGTCCGCCGGTAATCCGCCGACGGACCGGCGACCTCGGCGGCACCGTAGCTGTCGAGCAGTTCCCGCTGCAGCGCCGGGCTGCGCAGGTGCTGCTGGTCGTGCTGTCCGTGGACGGCGACCAACTGCTCGCCGAGTTCGGCCAGCATCCCGACCGGGACCGCACGGCCGCCGACGTGGGCCCGCGACCGGCCCTCGGCGGTGACGGTCCGGGCCAGGATCAGCGCCCCGTCGTCGAGTTCCCCACCGGCCTCGACCACCCGGTCGACCAGCGGACCGCTGCCGGCGACCCGGACCCGGCCCTCGACCTCCAGCCGGGCACCGGTACGGACCAGTGCGGCATCGGCCCGGCCGCCGAGCAACAGGCTCAGGCCGGTCATCACCATGGTCTTGCCGGCGCCGGTCTCCCCGGTCAGCACCGTCAGTCCCGGGCCGAGTTCGAGGCTCGCCGCCTCGATGACCCCCAGGCCCCGGATCGTGATCTCCTCGAACAACTCAGTCCTCCGAGCCGAAGATCGCGCCGCGCCATCCCCGGACCGGCAACTGGAACTTGCGCACCAGCCGATCGGTGAACGGCGACTCGTGCAGGCGCGCCAGGCGCACCGGCATCGTCCCTCGGCAGACCTCCACCCGGGCACCGGCGGGCAGGCTCCAGGTGCGGCGCCCGTCGACCCACAGCACACCGTGCGGGGTGTCGGAGATGACCTCCACCGCGAGTGTCGAGGCCGGTGACACGACCAGCGGCCGCGCGAACAGAGCATGAGCGGCGACCGGGATCATCAGCATCGCCTCGACCTCCGGCCAGACGATCGGGCCGCCGGCCGACATCGCGTAGGCCGTCGACCCGGTCGGGGTCGCGCAGATCACGCCGTCGCACCCGAGCCGCGACAACGGCCGCCCGTCGATCTCGATGATCACTTCGAGCATCCGGTCGCGGGAGGCCTTCTCGACCGACGCCTCGTTCAACGCCCAGGTCGCCGCGATCTCCTCGGACCCGCACCGGGCGACCACGTCGACGGTCATGCGTTCCTCGACGAACCACTCGCGATCGACGACCCGCGAGGCCACCTCGGCGAGTTCGTCGGCCTCGACGTCGGCCAGGAACCCGACGTGGCCGAGGTTGACCCCGAGCAACGGCACGCCGGCCGCACGGGTCATCTCCGCGGCGCGCAGCAACGTGCCGTCCCCGCCGAGCACGACGGCCAACTCGCAACCCTCGGCCGAGGCTGGTTCGGCGGGCACCGCGGTGACGTCGGCCAGGCCGATCGTCTCGGCCTCGGTCTTGGGCGCGCGCACGCCCAGCCCGGCCTCCAGCAGTCGCTGGGCCACGGCCCGCGCCGCCTCGACCGCCGCGGGCCGCCAGGCGTGCGCGACCAGCAGCACCTCTCGTTGGTCAATCACCGCCCGACCCCCTTCCCCCGTCGCCGCCCGCCACGCCGGTCCCTGCCTACGCCCCGGCTCATTGCGGCCCGGCCGCCACGGCGGCCGCCAACTCGCCCGGCTCGAGCACCGCCGCGGTGCGGTCGAACCACAGGAAATACTCGACGTTGCCGCTCGGCCCGGGCAGTGGGCTGGCCGCGACCCCGCGCACCCCGAGGCCGAGTTCGACCGCCGAATCAGCCACGCACCGCACGGCGTCGGCCCGCAGGTCCGGGTCGCGGACCACACCGCCGGACCCGAGCCGCTCCCGACCGACCTCGAACTGCGGCTTGACCATCAGCACCAGATCGGCCTCCGGCGCGGCGCACCGCAGCAGCGCGGGCAGCACCAGCCGCAGCGAGATGAACGACAGGTCGGCCACGACCAGGCCGGGCGGCGCGCCGATCTGATCCGGCGTCAGATCCCGCACGTTGGTCCGGTCGCGGATCTCCACCCGCTCGTCGGTCTGCAGCCGCCAAACCAGTTGGCCGTAGCCGACGTCGACGGCGACCACCGATGCCGCCCCGCGCCGCAGCAGGACGTCGGTGAACCCACCGGTGGAGGCACCCGCGTCGAGGCAGCGCCGGCCGGCCACCACGGGCCCGCCGCCGGGACGGGCGTCGAAATCATCGAGGGCACCGGCCAGCTTCCAGGCTCCGCGCGAGGCGTACCCCGGGTCGGACTCGGCGGACTCGAGCACGATCGGGTCGGCCGGCGAGACCTGGGTGGCCGATTTGGTCGCCGCGCCTCCGGACACGTTGACCCGGCCGCTCGCGACCAGTTCGGCCGCGTGCTCCCGCGACCGCGCCAGGCCGCGGCGCACCAGCTCCGCGTCCAACCGAACCCGACGACCGGCCAAGACGGATCAGTCCGCACGGCCGGGGCCGACGTCGGACAGGCAGTCGTGCAGCCCTCGCTGGACGGCCTCGTAGACCGGCAGCTGCTCGGCCACCTCGGCACCGGACAGCTTCCCGAGCCGCGCCAGGACCTCCTCGACCTGCAGATCGCCGGTGTACGGCAGCTCGCGTGGCGCCGCCGCCGCGACCGGACCGCCGGTGCCGTCCTGCATGGCCTGCTCCCCTCGTACGCCGACGCGGCCCACGCTACCTGCCGGCTGCGACGAATCCCGCCGCGCGAGCGAAGGAGAACTCGTGCCGCGCGGCTACCCGGCCTCGACCCGCACGGCGGCCAGGCTGCGCTTGCCCCGGCGCAGCAGCAGCCACCGGCCGTGCAGCAGGTCACCGGCACCCGGCACCGCGGCCTCGTCGGTGACCTTGACGTTGTTCACGTAGGCGCCGCCCTCGCCGATCGTCCGGCGCGCGCTGTTGCCGCTCTTCTCCAACCCGGCGGCCACCAGCAGCTCGACCACCGTCGGCAGCGCACCACGCACTGTCGTCCCCGGCAGTTCGGCGAAGGCCGCGGCCGTGGTGGCGGCGTCCAGCTCACTCAGCTCGCCGCGGCCGAACAGCGCCGCACCGGCGGCCTCGACCGCTGCGGCGGCCTCGGTGCCGTGCACCAAGCCGGTCAGCTCGCGGGCCAGCGTGCGCTGGGCCTCCCGAGCGGCCGGCCGATCGGCGGTCGCCTTGGTCAGCTCGTCGATCTGATCCCGCGTCAGGAACGTCAGCGACTTGCAGTAGCCGATCACGTCGCGGTCGTCGACGTTCAACCAGAACTGGAAGAACGCGTAGGGCGAGGTCAGCTGCCCGTCCAACCACACCGTCCCGGATTCGGTCTTCCCGAACTTCGCCCCGTCGGCCTTGGTCAGCAGGTTGGTCGTCAGCGCGTGCGCCCGCCCGGCGTCCACCCGGCGGATCAACTCGACGCCGGCGGTGATGTTGCCCCACTGGTCCGAGCCGCCGATCTGCAGCGAGCAGCCGTGGCGCCGGTACAGCTCCAGGTAGTCCAGCGACTGCAGCAGCACATAGCTGAACTCGGTGTAGGAGATGCCCACATCCGAGCCCAGCCGTTTGGAGACGGCGTCCCGGGCGAGCATCCGGTTGACCGGGAAGTGCTTGCCGATGTCCCGCAGGAAGTCGACGGTCGACAGCGGTGCGGTCCAGTCGAGGTTGTTGACGAGGGTCGCCGCGTTGTCGCCGGACAGGTCGAGGAACGGCTCGATCTGCGCGCGGATCTTGCCGACCCAGTCCGCGACGATGTCCTTGGTGTTGAGGTTCCGCTCGGCGGTCTCCTTCGGGTCGCCGATCAGCCCGGTGGCCCCGCCGACCAGCGCGATCACCCGGTGCCCGGCCTGCTGGAATCGCGCCAAGGTCAGCACCTGCACGAGGTGGCCGACGTGCAGGCTCGGCGCCGTCGGGTCGAAGCCGCAGTAGAGCGTGACCGGGCCGGCGGCCAGCGACGCGGCCAGCGCGTCCGGGTCGGTGGTCTGTGCGACGAGGTCGCGCCAGGCGAGCTCGTCGAGGATGCCGGACACCGCTGTCCTCTTTCCGTTCGCGTGGGGACGTTCCGGCGCGGATTCTCCCACGCCGGCCCGACCGCTCAGACCGTCCGGCGTACCCGGGCCACCGCGGGCCGGTAGGCGCTGACCGTCGGGTCGTCGGCCACCCAGAACCGCCACGGCCGGTCCGCGGCTGCGCGAATCCCCACCCGGGGGCCCGTGCGCAGCCGGGTCGGGTCGACCCGATCCCCGGCGAGGGCCCGCAGCGTCGGGTCGGTGCAGACGTCGCGCCCGTTGTCCGCGCGACCGAGGCCGAGGGAGCGCACCAGGTTGGCCGGGCCGCGGGCCAGCCCGACATCGGCGACCCCGGGCCGCCGCTCTCGCGCGTGCTCCCGGCCGGCCACGACCTCACCGGCCCGCAGCAGCACAGCGGCCGGCACGCCGGGCGGCCCGCAGACCAAGTTGGCGCACCAATGCATGCCGTAGGTGAAATACACGTAGAGCAGGCCCGGGCCCTCGAACATGACGCAGTTTCGACCGGTGCGTCCGCGGAAGGCGTGCGATGCCGGGTCGTTCGGGCCGTCGTAGGCCTCGACCTCAGTCAGTCGCACCCGCACCGGCCCGTGCTCGACCACAACCCCGAGCAGGTCCGCGGCGATCTCGAGGACGGGCCTGTCGAAGAACCCCCGGGGCAACACCTGCACGAGGCCAGCAAATCAGCCCCGGTCCGGATTTGTTGCGCAACATCGGTGACAACTGCGACTACTGCTCATCTACGGAACCCGAGTTACTGAATGCAATAACTGATTCTCAGGGGGTAGCAGATGTCCTTGCTCGGGATTCTCACTTCACCGGCGATCACCGGCGTGGTTCACGCAGTCAGTTGGCTCATGCACTTCTTCGGCCACGCCCAAGGGAAGGCCTAGTTCTCAGGAGGGCCCGGGCTTCCTCGCCTGTACGCAGAACTGCAGACAGGCGAAGAAGAACTCGCCGCGGCCGTCGAGTTCCCGCTGCTCGACGGCCCACTCCTGGGCCTCCGCCGCGCTGACGCCGGCGCGGTCGGCCACGAACGACTCGATCAACGGCAGCAGCGCGCCGGCGTAGTGGTCGCGGTCCAGCCGACGCGCCATGAACGGATGGCCGGTCACGGCGACGTCGACGAAGCCTGCGGTGCCCAGGCACGCACCGAGGATGCGTGGCAGCGACGGGTGGACCAGGTGCTCGTCCCAGGCCCGCAGTACCCGGGTGCATCGACCCGGGTCGGCGGAGTGCCAGGACACGGTGGCCCAGTCGACGTCCCAGATCACCAGGCGGCCGCCGGGCCGCAGCACGCGGTGCATCTCGGCCAGCGCACCCGGAACGTCCTGGACGTACTCCAGGACCTGCACGCAGATCAGGCCGTCGTAGGCGGCGGAGTCCACCGGCAACGCCTCGGCCGCACCGACGTGAAACCCGACGTTGGGCCACTCGGCGTTACGCCGTGCCGCCAGCGCCAGCATCGGCCGGCTGGCGTCGACCCCGTCGACCCAGCCGTCGGGGCCGACCTGCTCACGCAGTTCGGCCAGGTAGAACCCCGGACCACAACCGACGTCCAGCACCCGCTCGCCCGGTTTCGCGGACAGCGCCTCCCCCACCAGCGTGCGGCGGCGCAGCACGTCGGCGGTGTCGTAGATGGCCTCCAGCCGACGAGCGGTGTTCTCGTCGAAGTCCAGGGCCGGGGCGCGGTCGGCTTCCATCGGCGGTCCTGTCTCTCGGGGCAGGCGGGCTGACGAGACGTCAGTTCCGGGTCGAGCCGGCGCCGCGATCTCGCCGCAGGCTAGCCCCGCAGCCGGGTAGCTGCCCAGGTCCGCTGGTGCTTCAATTCCGCGTCCAGTTCGGTGATCTGGGCCTCGACCTGGCTCTGGGCGGTGCCGCCGCGGGACGACCGCGAGGCGATCGAACCGGCCACGGTGAGCACCTCGCGCACCGCGGGACTCAACGTCGGGGAGATCGCGGCGAAGTCGGCGTCGGACAGGTCGGCAAGTTCCACGCCGAGTTGCTCGCACCGGCGCACGCACTCCCCGGCGACCTCGTGCGCCACCCGGAACGGCACCCCGTTCCGCACGAGCCACTCGGCAACGTCCGTGGCGAGTGAGAACCCCGCCGGGGCCAGCGATTCCAGTCGATCGGTATGGAAATGCAGGGTCGCCATCATCCCGGTGAAGGCGGGCAGGAGCACCTCGAGTGTGTCGACCGAGTCGAACACCGGTTCCTTGTCCTCCTGCAGATCCCGGTTGTAGGCCAACGGCAGGCCCTTCAACGTGGCCAACAGTCCAGTCAGGTTGCCGATCAACCGCCCCGCCTTGCCGCGCGCCAGTTCCGCGACGTCCGGATTCTTCTTCTGCGGCATGATCGAGGAACCGGTCGAGTAGGCGTCGTCGAGGGTGACGAACGAGAACTCCTTCGTGGCCCACAGGATCACCTCCTCGGCGATCCGCGAGAGGTCCACCGCGATCATCGCGAACACGAACGCCGCCTCGGCCGCGAAATCGCGGGCCGCGGTGCCGTCGATGGAGTTCGCGACAGAGCCGACGAATCCAAGTTCGGCGGCGACCTGCTCCGGGTCCAGACCCAGCGAGGACCCGGCCAACGCTCCGGACCCGTAGGGCGAGATCGCCGCCCGGGCATCCCAGTCGCGCATCCGTCCGACGTCGCGCGACAACGCGTGCACGTGGGCCAGCAGGTGATGCCCGAGCAGCACGGGCTGGGCGTGCTGCAGGTGCGTCCGACCGGGCATGGCCACGCCGCGGTGCGCCTTGGCCTGCTCGACCAACGCCTCCTGCAGGTCCACCAGCAGCCCGGCGACCCGGCGGGCCGCGTCGCGCAGGTACATGCGGAACAGCGTCGCCACCTGGTCGTTGCGCGACCGACCGGCGCGCAGCCGGCCACCGAGCTCGGTCCCGACCCGCTCGATCAAACCCCGCTCCAGCGCGGTGTGCACGTCCTCGTCGGCGACGGTCGGGGTGAAGGCGCCGGAGGCCACGTCCTGCGCCAACTTGTCCAGCCCGCGCAGCATCCCGGCGAGCTCGTCGTCACCTAACAGCCCGGCCCGGTGCAGCACCCGCGCGTGCGCCTGGGAACCCGCGATGTCGTACGGGGCCAGGCGCCAGTCGAAGTGCACCGACACGGACAGCGCGGCCAGCGAGTCGGCCGGCCCGGAGTTGAACCGGCCGCCCCACAACCGCAGCCCCTGCGTGCTCTCGTTCAACGCTCACTCCGAGTGACATCCGATTTTGCAGTCGTCGACTGTTGTCACCGCATGTCGGCGGAAATAACCGCCGACAGGCATGGATAAAGGTCGACGACGGCAGACGATGGTGACTGGCCGTCACTGTCCCTGCACGCGGCGATCGCGCCCGGCGGCGATGCGGCTGGACATGCCGAAGATCTCGATGAAGCCCTTGGCCAGCGATTGGTCGTAAGTGTCCTCGGCGTCGTAGGTGGCCAGGTTGTAGTCGTACAACGACCCGGCCGAACGACGGCCGGTCGGCACCGCACGGCCGGCGTGGAGGGACATCCGGATCTCGCCGGACACCGGCTCGTTGGCCTCGATCAGGAAGGCCTCCAACGCGTTGCGCAGCGGGGAGAACCACAGGCCGTCGTAGACCAACTCGGCCCAGCGCTGCTCGACGCCGCGCTTGTACCGGGCCAGCTCACGCTCGACGGTGAGGTTCTCCAACTCCTGCTTGGCGGTGATCAGCGCGATTGCGCCGGGGGCCTCGTAGACTTCGCGGCTCTTGATGCCGACCAGCCGGTCCTCGACCATGTCGAGGCGACCGATTCCCTGCCCGCCGGCGCGCTTGTTCATCTCGACGATGGCCTCGAGCATGGTGACCTGACGGCCGTCGATGGCGACCGGTCGGCCGGAGTCGAAGGTGAGCAGGACCTCGTCGGCGTCCCGCGGGGTGGCCGGGTCCTGGGTGTAGGAGTAGATGTCCTCGATCGGCGCGTTCCACACGTCCTCGAGGAAGCCGGTCTCGACCGCGCGACCCCAGACGTTCTGGTCGATCGAGTACGGCGACTTCTTGTTGACATCGATCGGCAGGTTGCGCTCCTCGGCGAACGCGATCGCCTTGTCGCGAGTCATGCCCGAGTCGCGGACCGGGGCCAGCACCTTGATGTCCGGCGCCAGCGCGCCGATGCCGACCTCGAAACGGACCTGGTCGTTGCCCTTGCCGGTGCAGCCGTGACCGACCATGCCGGCGCCGTGCTGCCGAGCGGCCGTGACCAGATGCTTGACGATGATCGGGCGCGACAGCGCCGAGACCAGCGGGTAGCGCTGCATGTAGAGCGCGTTGGCCCGCAGCGCAGGCAGGCAGAACTCCTCGGCGAACTCGTCCTTGAGGTCCAGGACGATCGACTCGACGGCGCCGCAATCCAGAGCGCGCTGCCGGATGACGTTCATGTCCTCGCCGCCCTGGCCGACGTCGGCGGCGACCGCGATGATCTCGGCACCGGTCTGGGCGGCGATCCACCCGATGCACACGGAAGTGTCCAGGCCGCCGGAGTAGGCGAGGACGACGCGTTCGGTCACGGTTGTGCTCCTTCTTCGTACTGCGGTTGGCGTTGCGCGAGAGAGAGGAAGTAACGGGCGCAGGCAGCCCCGCCGGCCGGTTCGCGCGTGATCAGCAGGACCGTGTCGTCGCCGGCGATCGTGCCGAGCAACTGGGGCACCTGGGCGGAGTCGACGGCGGAGGCGTAGAACTGAGCGGCGCCCGGCGGAGTGCGGAGCACGACGAGATTGGCCGACGCCTCGGCGCTGACCAACAACTCGGCGGTGATCCGGGCCAATCTGGCAGCGGTGACGGCCGGTTCGGCAGCAACCTTGGGACTGCGGTCGCCGCCCTCGGCCGGGACCGCGTAGACCAGGGCGCCGTCGGAGGCACGGATGCGGACCGCGCCGAGCTCGTCGAGGTCGCGCGAGAGAGTTGCCTGAGTGACCGTCAGGCCGTCGCTGCCCAGCAGCCCCGCAAGTTCGGTCTGTGAATGCACGCGGGTCCGCGAGAGCAGTTCCACGATCCGCCGGTGACGCGCGGCCTTGGTCGCGGGCATGGTCATGACGTGGACCGCTCGATCAGCCAGGCCAGCAAGGCCTTCTGGGCGTGCAGTCGGTTCTCCGCCTCGTCCCAGACGGCCGAGGCCGGGCCGTCGAGGACGGCGGCGCTGATCTCCTTGCCGCGGTAGGCCGGCAGGCAGTGCAGCACGATCGCGTCCGGGTCGGCCAACGCCAGCGCGACGTCGTCGAGGACGTAGGGCGCGAAGACCGTCTCGCGTCCGGAAGCCTCCATGCCCATCGAGATCCACGTGTCGGTGGCCAGCACCTGCGCGCCGGTGCAGGCCTCCTTCTGACTGTTCGTCACATGCACCGAACCGCCCGTGGTCGTGGCAATCTCGCCGGCTCGGGCCACCACCGCCGGGTCCGGGCGGAAGTTCGGTGGGCAGCCGATCCGCACGTGCAGGCCCGCGGTGGCCCCACCGACCAGGTAGGAGTGGGCCATGTTGTTGGCCCCGTCGCCCAGGTAGGTCAGCGTGACCCCGGCCAGGCGGCCGAAACGCTCCCGGATCGTCTGCAGGTCGGCGAGCACCTGGCACGGATGGAACTCGTCGGACAGCGCGTTGACCACCGGGACGCGACTGATCGCGGCCATGGCATCGATGCGGTCCTGACCGAACGTGCGCCAGACAATCGCGGCGCACTGCCGGTCGAGCACCCGGGCGGTGTCCTCGATCGGCTCGCCCCGGCCCAGCTGTGAACCGGCGGCCTCGATCACCAGCGGGTAGCCGCCGAGTTCGGCGACGCCGACGCTGAACGACACCCTGGTCCGGGTGGAGTGCTTGTCGAACAGCACCGCTACCGTGCGCGGACCTTCCAGCGGTCGGAAGCCGAACCGGTCGGCCTTCATCCGGTCGGCGAGGTCCAGCACCTCGAGCTGCTCGGCCGGCGTGAGGTCGTCGTCACGCCGGAAATGACGGAGAGTCACTGTGCCCACGCTCGTTTGTGTTCCTCGCTCGTTCCTCGCTCGTCACAGTCGCTCACGACGCGGCTCCGGCGACATTCAGGATGCCCGGCAGCGCGTCCACAAACTCCTGTGCCTGTTCCGCGGTCAGCACCAGCGGCGGAGCCAGCCGGATCGCGTTGGGCTGTACCGCATTGACCAGGAACCCGGCGGAGCGGGCGGCGGCCTCGACCGCCTCGGAAGCCTCGCGGGCGAGTTCGAGTCGCAGCCACAACCCGGCCCCGGACACGGAGTTGAGCAATTCGTGCTCGACGTCGCCGAGGCCGACGGTCAGCGCCGAGCCGACCTTGAGCACGTTCTCGAGCAGTCCCTCGGCGGCGATCGTGTCGATCACGGCCAGTGCGGCCGCGCAGGAGACCGGGTTGCCGCCGAACGTGGTGCCGTGGTCGCCACGCTGGAACGTGTGCCCGAACTCTCCGAGCCCGATGCAGGCGCCGATCGGCAGCCCACCACCCAGGCCCTTGGCAAGGGTCAGCACGTCCGGTCGGACGCCGACCCGCTGGTGGGCGAACCAGTGCCCGGTGCGCCCGATCCCGCTCTGGATCTCGTCGAGCACGAAGACCGCGCCGGTGGCGTCGCACAGTTCCCGCGCCGTGGCCAAGTAGTCGGCCGGTGGGAAGATCACCCCGCCCTCGCCGAGGGCCGGCTCGAGGAACACCGCCGCGGTGTCCGCGTCGACGGCGCCCCGCAGTGCGGACGCGTCGCCGTACGGCACGAAGGTGACCGTGGCGCCATAGGGCTCGAACGGCTTGCGGATCGTCGGCTTCCCGGTCAACGAGAGCGACCCCATCGACCGACCGTGGAACCCGTTCTCGGCCGCGACGATCTTCGTCCGCTCCGGGTGTCGGCGGCGCACGATCTTGAACGCCGCTTCGTTGGCCTCGGTCCCGCTGTTGCACAGGAACACCCGGCCGTCGGTGCCCAGCAGTTCCAGCAACTTCTCGGCAAGTCGCACCCCGGGTTCGTGCAGGTACAGGTTGGACGTGTGAGCCAGCACGGCGACCTGGCGGGAGACGGCCGAGAGGATGGCTTGGTGCCCGTGGCCCAGCCCGGACACCGCGATCCCGGCGAGCAGATCGAGGTAGCGCTTGCCCTCGACGTCCCAGATCTCGGCGCCGCGGCCGTGCGAGAGCGCGACCGGTGGGGTGCCGTAGTTCGGCATCAGCGCCGCGTCCCAGCGGGCCTGGAGTTCCTGCGTGCGTGTCATGCCGGTAGCACCATCGTTCCGATTCCCTCGTCGGTGACCAGTTCGAGCAGGACCGAATGCGGCATGCGCCCGTCGAGCACGTGGGCCGAGCGGACGCCGCCGCGGACGGCGGCCACGCAGGCCTCCATCTTCGGGATCATCCCGGAGGACAGGCCGGGCAGCATGTCCGTCAACTGATCGACCGTCAGTTTGCTGATGACCTCGTCGTCGGCGGGCCAGCTGGCGTACAGACCCGCGACGTCGGTGAGCATGATCAGCTTCTCGGCCCGCAAGGCGATCGCCAACGCGGCAGCCGCGGTGTCGGCGTTCACATTGTAGATCTCGCCGTCCTCCCCGCGGGCCACCGACGACACCACCGGAATGCGCCCATCGGCCAGCAGACCCTCGACCACACCAGGATCGACCTTGGTCACCTCGCCGACCAGTCCGATGTCGACAGCCTCGCCGTCGACCATCGCCGCCAACCTCGTGGCGGTGAACAGCCTGGCGTCCTCACCGGACAGGCCGACGGCGAACGGACCGTGGGCGTTCAGGCGACCGACGATCTCGCGTTGCACCTGTCCGACCAGGACCATGCGAACCACGTCCATGGCCTCCGGGGTGGTGACTCGCAACCCCGCCTTGAACTCCGTGTGCACGCCCATCCGGTCCAGCGCGGCTGTGATCTGCGGACCGCCGCCGTGCACGATCACCAGGCGGATCCCGGCGTACCGCAGGAACACCAGGTCCTGGGCGAAAGCTTCCATCAACGCGTCGTCGGTCATTGCGTTGCCGCCGAACTTGACCACGACCGTACGGCCGTGGAACCGCGCCAGCCACGGCAGCGCATCGACCAGCACCATGGCCTTCGCCTGCGCTGACGCGCGGTCGCGACTCATGAATTGCCCCCGCTCACGTCGAGTACGCCGAATTCTCGTGGACGTAGTCATGGGTCAGGTCGTTCGCCCACACGGTTGCCTGCGCGGCGCCGGCCTTCAGGTCGATCCGCACCTCGACCTGACGAGGGGTCAGATCCACCTTGTCGCGGGACTCCCCCAGCCCACCGTTGCGGCAGACCATGACGTCGTTGAACGACACGTCGAGGTCGACCGGGTCGAAGGCGGCCGCGGTCGTGCCCACGGCGGCCAGGATCCGGCCCCAGTTCGGGTCGTTGCCGAACACCGCTGCCTTGAACAGGTTGCTGCGGGCCACCGAGCGGCCGACCTCGACGGCCTCGTCCTCGGAGGCCGCGTTGACCACCTCGATCGCGATGTCGTGCGAGGACCCCTCGGCATCGCGCAACAACTGCAACGCCAGGTCCAGGCACACAGTGCGCAGCACCCCGGCGAACTCCGCCGTGTCCGGACGGACGCCGGAGGCCCCGGAGGCCAGCAGCAAGACGGTGTCGTTGGTCGACATGCACCCGTCGGAGTCCAAGCGGTCGAAGCTGACCCGGGTCGCCGCCCGCAGTGCGGTGTCGAGTTCACCTGCGGGCACGTCGGCGTCGGTGGTGATGACGACCAGCATCGTGGCCAGCCCGGGTGCGAGCATCCCGGCGCCCTTGGCCATCCCGCCGATCACATAGCCGGAACCGGAGACCGTCGCCTGCTTGGGCACCGAGTCCGTCGTCATGATGGCCAGGGCCGCCGACCGGCCGCCCTCGGCGGCCAGGGCCGCTGCGGCCGCGTCCACGCCACCGAGCAACGCCGGCATCGGCAGTCGCTCCCCGATCAGACCGGTCGAACAGACCGCCACGTCGCCCGCCGAGACGCCGAGTACCTCGGCCACGTGCTCGGCTGTGCGGTGCGTGTCGGCGAATCCCTCCGGCCCGGTGCACGCGTTCGCGCCACCGGAGTTGAGGATCACGGCGTCCACTCGGCCGTCGCCGACGACCTGCCGGGTCCAGACGACCGGTGCAGCCTGCACCCGGTTCGACGTGAACACCGCGGCGGCCGCGAACGCCGGCCCGTCGTTGACCACCAGGGCCACGTCCGGCTTGCCGCTGGACTTCAGGCCGGCCACCACCCCGGAGGCGCGGAAACCGGCGGCCGCGGTCACACTCAAGGCCCCACCCCGATCGCACTCAGCCCCAGGCCTTCGGGCAGACCCAGGGCGATGTTGGCGTTCTGCATCGCCTGGCCGGCCGCGCCCTTGCCGAGGTTGTCGATCGCCGAGATCACCACAGCCCGCCCGGACACGGAGTCCGCTGCGGCGGCCAGGTGCACCGCGTTGCTGCCGAACGTCGCAGCCGTGTGCGGCAACTGACCCTCCGTCAGCAGGTGCACGAACTGCTCGCCCGCGTATGCCGCGCCGAGACAGTCGCGCAGGGCGGCGGTGTCCACGTCCGAGCGCAACCGCGCAGTGCAGGTGGCCAGGATGCCGCGGGGCATCGGGGCCAGCAGCGGCGTGAAGCTGACGGGTACCGACCGGCCGGCCGCGGCGGACAGGTTCTGCACGATCTCCGGCGTGTGCTGGTGCACCCCGCCGATCTTGTAGGCGGCGACGTCGCCCATCACCTCGGAGCCGAGCAGGCCCACGGTCGCCTTGCGCCCGGCCCCGGTGGTCCCCGAGGCGGCAACCACGACGACGTCCTCGGCCTCGACCAGACCGGCGGCCAGCAGCGGCGCGAGTGCCAGGCTGACGGCGGTCGGGTAGCAACCCGGGTTGGCGATGCGACGGGAGGCCGCGATCGCCGGTCGCGCGCTGGGCAGCTCCGGCAGCCCGTAGGTCCACGTCCCGGCGTGCGGCAGCTTGTAGTACTTCTCCCAGGCCGCCGCGTCGGCCAGCCGGAAGTCCGCGCCGAGGTCGACCACGAGCTGCTCCGGCCCCAGCTCGCCGACGATCGCGGCCGAGGCCCCGTGCGGCAGCGCCAGGAAGACCACGTCGGCCCCGGCCAGCTCGGCCGGGTCGGCCGAGGTCAGAACCGCGTCGAAGGTCCCGGCCAGATTGGGGTGCACCGCGGCCACCGACTCCCCGGCGCGGCTGTCGGCCTGCATCACCACGACATCGAGCTCCGGGTGCCCGGCGAGCAGCCGCAACAGCTCGCCGCCCGCGTACCCGCTGGCCCCGGCGACCGCCACCCGCATGCCCACGTCGACCTCCTTCCCTCCGATAGAATGAATATACCTGGTTCTGCAAGTTCATTAGGTGTCGGGGCGCGGCTCATCGCTTCTTGCGGCGTTTGGCGGGCGGGCGGCGGGCCGGTGCCGCCGAGGCCCCCGGCGCCTGGGCGGCGGGCCCGCTGTGCTGCTCGGCGAGGTCCAGGTTGGCCCGCACCCGATCGGTCTCGCTCTCCGGGAGCAGGCCGCCGTCCAGCAGCATCCGGCAGGCCGCGGCGCTCTCCTCCCAGTGCCCGGTCCATGAGGAGCACACGGCGAACTCGTCGAGCCGGCGCCAGTCGTAGACCTCCTCGTCGATCCAGAGCAGGTCGTCCGGCCGCGGGATCGAGATCGCGTGGGCGGCGAACATCCGCCCCAACGCCCACCGCTGCTGCTCCCGGCAGAACCGGGCCAGCCCGGCGAGCGGCTCGGCCCGGCTGGGCCGCGACTCCCAGGCGGTCAAGTACGCGGTGACCACCTCGTCGAAGGGCGCCTCTCGCTTCTGGACGTAACGGGCGACCTCCAGCAACGAGTCGGCGATCTCCTCGGCAAACCCGCCGTCCATCTCTGCCCGGCGCCGGTAAGCCGCCTCGGCCAACTCGGGCTGCTCGCTGTCGCGGTAGCTCCGGGCCAGGTAGTACTGGTACCGGTGGTTGTCGGGCTCCTTCTCCACCGCCTCGGCCAGCACGCGGGCGTCGCGGGCGTACTTCTGGACCGTCGACAGGCCGACGCTGCGGCCGCCGTCGTAGAAACCGTCGACCTCGGGTTCGACGAGCTTGGTGGACGAATCCTCGCCGGGCGCCTCGGGATATTCATGAAGAACTCCCACGTAGCCCCACTGCAGACGATTGGCGAACACCGTCTTGCGCCAGTAGACCGTCGACCCGGTGCGATGCCGAAGCTGCACCGAATCGGTGGTCAATGCCGGCCAGGTCCAACCCGCCGGCGCCGCGAAGGTCTCATCGGCATCGATCATCAACGTGTATGCCGTGTGCGGTCGAGCGGCCGCCAACGCGATCGATCGGTTGTGCCCGAAATCGACCCAGGGCTCCTCGAGCAGCTGCCCCGGGATCCCGTCGAGCAGGCTGCGCACGAGGTCCTGCGTGCCGTCGGTGGATCCGGTGTCGACGATCGTCCAGTACGAGATCCACGGCCGCACCGACTCCAGACACCGGGCGATCACGTGCGACTCGTCCTTGACGATCATGCACAACCCGACGTCGCTCACCCGATGTCCTCCGACTCCCGTCACCGACGATGTCCATTTCGTTCGACGTCACACCGATCGCGCCGGGAAGATCCTATTGGGAGGCCGGAAAATGCCATAAGTCACCCGGCGTCCGGTGACATCTCAACGGCATTTCGTGTCCTGCGAACGCTCGCCTCCCGTACGGACCAACCTTCCTTGACGTTGCTTTCGGATAACCGTTTGATCGCAACGATCTCGCCCAAGCCAGACCGCGAAAGGTGTTCCGATGTCGGTCAAATTCAGGAAGTCGTTGCAGGCGTTGACCGTTGTGTTGCCGCTTGCATTCGTCGGGGGACAGATGCCTGCCATGGCCGCCACCATCTCCCCGATCGCCCACCAGGCCGTGACCTCGGACGCGCCGCCGGCGCCGCCCGCTCCCACCGCTCCGACCCAGCCCGCCCCGGCCGAGAACTCCGCGTCGACGCCGCAGGCCGTCGACCCGCAGTCGCAGGTCACCCAGACCGGTTCGGCCAACAATCCCGGCATGACCATTCCCGCGATGGACCTCAAGGAGGACATCGCGCAGGTCTGCGCCGGCGCGCCGATCCTGCCCTTCAAGATCGGCAGCGCGGCGACGCTGAAGGACCTGCTGGTCAAGCTGCACCTGATGGACGGCCTCTCCGAGGTCTGCGCGACCACCAACACCATCGGTGCGGGCATCGAGAAGATGACCGGCCCGGGTGGCTCGCTCGACCTCGACGCTCTGTTGCACTGACCGCACCGTTGCACTGACCGCACTGTTGCACTGACCGTAGCGAGCAACCCCGGTGTGAACTCCGGAGTCGGTTCCGTCCCGCCGGATTCCGGTGGGACGGAACCCGCGGCGGCCGACCGAACAATTCCGGGCCGCCCGATCAGCCCAATTCGATTGACTCCGCAAGCCTCCGACGACCGTCTTGCCGCGCCGTCGGAATTCACCCTCCGGACCCACCCTGACGGCTCAGTTGATCTTGACGGACACCGGCCGACACATCGGATCATTTCCTGAATCCAGTGGTCCACGGAGAGGCGCCGAGATGGCCGGCAAGGTCTGCAAGTCGTTCGTGGCGACGGCTGTAGCGGTGTCCTTCGCTCTCCTCGGCGCCCCGGGCGCCCCGAGCGCCTCGGCCGCGTCAGCCGCACCCGGCAGCAACCAGCCCACCCCGCCGCGCGGTGCGCTGGGAGGCCTGCTGGGGGGCGGCCTGATCGAGGTCTGCCTGATCAATCCCCCGGCCCCGCCGCCGCCCGCGATCCTGATCACGGCCTGCCCGGTTCCCTGAGTCGGTCCCGTACCGAATGTTGATTCGGGCAATCCGCCCAAGTCGGTAACCGAGGGCCGGACCGTCGCATACCCTCACGAGTGAGGACCCTCCAATGGGGAGCGACAGCTTGGCTTCGGACCCGGTGCGGCGGCGTGGCGCGGATCGACTGATCCTGCGCGGCTACGGTCCGCTGGCCGCCCTGCTGGTTGTGCTGCTGCTGATCACGATCATCGTGCCCAGCAAGCCGCGTACCACGGCCGACACCACCACTCAGCTGTCCGGCGTCGGAAACGCGCCCGACGTCGCGACCGGGTCCGCAAATGAGCCGGCCGCGCCCGCGCGCGCCGGCACCGCCACCCGTTCCGGCGGAACCGCGACCTCGGCAGGCAAGGGGTCGGCCTCGAGCACCGCGGCCGCGCAGCGTGGCACGGCCGCGGGTCCAAACATTCCCCAGGCCGCCGGGGCACCGGCACTGGGCTATCTGCCCGCCGGGGTGACCCTCGGCAACAACTGCTCCGGCGGCGCCAAGCAGGACGGCAACTCCGCGTACTCCCCGCCGTGCCTGGACTTCCCCGGGCTCGACAACGGCGGCGCCACCACCCGCGGGGTCACCAAGGACACGATCACCGTGGCCTACCGCGACATCGGCCTGCCGATCAGCAAGAACAGCGAGCTGGAGAAGACGGCGGAGAAGAAGGGCCTGGTGTCCTCCCCGGAGGCCCAGCAGCGCACCCGCGACGCGCTGCTGGCGTACTTCAACAGCCACTTCCAGCTCTACGGCCGCAAGGTCAGGATCGTCGGGTACAAGGGCCGCGGCGACTCGTTCTCCGAGCTCAGCGGCAGCGGCCAGGAGGCCGCGAACGCCGACGCGTTGAAGGTCGGCCAGGAGATCAAGGCGTTCGCCGACCTGTCCGCGGTCAGCCAGCCCTACCTCGACGCACTGGTCCGCCAGAAGGTCGTCGCGTTCGGCGGCCTGCACATGCCGATCAGCTACTACAAGGCCCGCGCCCCGTACGCCTGGGGCCAGCTGATCGACTGCACGACGTTGCTGGCCTCGGCCGCCGACCTGCTCGCCAAGCGGTTCCCGGCCAACCAGGACGCGGTTCGCGCGGGCAGTGCGAAGCTGCGCACCCAGCCGCGCAAGTTCGGCCTGGTGGTCCCGGACGACGCCGTCTACGCGCAGTGCCTCAACGAGGCGCGGCCGAAGTTCGCCGCAGCCGGCATCAGCTTCAAGGAGATCCGGTACTCGCTGGACTTCTCCACGATGCAGCAGGAGGCGCCGAACATCGCGGCGCAGTTGAAGAACGCCGGTGTCACCACCGTGATCATGGTTACCGACCCGGTGCTGCCGTTCTTCCTCTCCGGCTCGGCGACCCAGCAGGATTACTGGCCGGAGTGGTTCCTGACCGGCACCGTGCTCACCGACGCCGACGCCGCCGGGCAGTTCTACGACCAGGACCAGTGGCAGTTCGCCTACGGACAGAGCTTCATCTCCGACATCAAGCAGGGCATGGCCTCGGAGTCCTACCGGGCCTACAAGTCGATCCGGCCCAACGACGAGCCGACCCCCACCCGCGACCTCGAGTACTACTCGATGCTGATGCTGTTCATCGGCCTGCAGATGGCCGGGCCGGACCTGACTCCGACGACCTTCGAGCAGGGCATGTTCCACTACCCCGGCGCGAACGGTCCGCTCGGCCATTGGAGCTGGGGTCCCAACGACTTCACCGCGGTCGACGACGCCCGGGAGATCTACTGGGACCGGAAGGCGATCAGCTCGTTCGACAACCAACCCGGCCGCTACGTCGCCCCGGACGGCGACCGGCGATACCGGAGCAACTGGCCCACCAAGGCGCCGCCCGCGCCCATCCCGCCGCCGGCCGCGCCATGACCGCCCTGCGTATTCGCATCTCCTGGGCGTGTCCACGCCCTTCGACCCCTCCCGTAGGACGCGGGCACACAGCTGAGTCGGGGTCTCGGTGAGCCGGGGCATCGGCAGCGGCCGGCGTGGCAGACACGCCCGGCGGGGGGCCGTGATCGGCCCGGTTAACAGGACCGGCGGGCGGCTCGCGCTGCTCGCGGCCCTGGGCGTGACGGCCGTACCGGTCGTCGCGTCAGGTGTCGCCCGGGCCGACGCGGCTACTCCCACCAGCGACGGCCACGCCCAGGCCGTGTTCGCGAAACTCGTTCCCTACCTGGGGCTTCCCGGCGTCGACACCAGCCTGGGCACCACCACCGCGCAGGTCTCCGGCGGCACGGCGCAGGCGTCGGCGGGTGTCGCGGACTTCGGGCTGATCGGTGCCATAGCGAACGCCAATGCGGACGATTCATCGAGCAAGGCGCCGAAGCTGGCGCTGCCCGAACCGATCAGCGCCGACAGCCAGCGCACCCAGCATGCGGAGGGCAACCCGTTCGACCCGCCGGGTGCTCCCGCGCCGCCGGCGAACTCCCCGTTCAGCGACGCGCACCAGTCCGCCACGGCCACCCCGCAGCCGTTGGCCGCGGAGGGTTCGGCAACCGGCCCGAGTCTGAACCTGCCGGGGGTGCTGTCGATCGTCGGCGGGTCGAGCCTCTCAACCGTCCGCGGCGGCACGTCCACCGGAACTGTGACGATCAGTCAGATCGAGCTGGGCGGCGGCGCCGTGGTGCTCTCCGGCCTGCGGTGGTCGGCCACCGAAGTTGCCGGCAAGGCAGGCGTCCCGACGTTCTCCGTCGGCTCGTTGACCGTCGCCGGACAGTCGCTGCCGGTCGGGAGCGCCGAGCAGATGGCAGCGGCCGTCGACGCCGCGAACAAGCTGCTGGACCCGACCGGACTGTCTTTGACGGCGCCGGTGGCGACCACCGGCGCCGCCCAGGGCGACATCGGCCCGCTCACGATCCAGTTCCGCAACCCGCAGTCGCTGGTCGGCCCCTCCGGGCAGGCAGGCGCGGCCGCCGCGCCGGTGATCCAGGCGCTGGTGAAGCAGATCATCGCGGCCTATCCGGACGCGGCCGCAGCCCAGATCGTCGCAAACGCCTTGGTCGGCGCCTCCGGCGGCCGCAGCGGCGGTCGACTCGAACTGGGCGGCGTCAGCGTCCAGGAGGTACTCCAGCAGGCCGACGACAGCGCGGGCGCGGTACCCGCGGCTCCCCCGGGCACGAACCCCGGCCTGCCCTCGCCGGTGCCGCCCGTCGGCAACCCGGCGGTGGCCGTCGGCCCGGCCGGCGTCGCCGCACCCGGCACCGTCGGCACGGCCGAGCCGAGCGCCCCTGCGACCCCGGTCGGCACCCGGACCGTGGCGTTCCCGGTACCGCACAGCTCCAACCGGGCATGGGCCGCCACCGCGGTCGGCATCGGCCTGCTGCTCCTGCTGATCCTCGCCGTGGTCGACCGCCTGCGCGCTGCCTGAGACGTTGCGCGAGCACTCGGACCGCCGGGCCGCGGGCCGCGCCGTGCTCGGCCGCCCGCACCTGCGCAACGCGCTCTTGGCGGTGGCCGGACTGCCCGTCCTGTGGACGGTGCTCAACGCGACGCTGCCGTCCGGACTGCCGATGGGCGTGGTGCTGCAGGGCACCGTGCTCGGCTCGCTGACCGGATGTTCGGCGCTGGGCCTGGTGCTGGTCTACCGGTCCTCGCGGGTCGTGAACTTCGCCCAGGCCTCACTGGGGTCGGCGGCCGCGACACTGTCGGTGCAACTGTTCACGACCAAGCACTGGAACTACTACGCCGCGGTACTCACCGGCGTCGCCGCCGCCGCGGCGGTCGGCGCAATCTGCGACCGACTGGTCGTGCAGCGGCTGTTCTGGGCGCCGCGACTGATCCTGACCGTCGCCACGATCGGGTTGGCCCAGGTCCTCTCCGGCGCACAGTTGGGGGTTCCGCGACTGCTGGGCGGCGAGACCGGGCTGGCGGCGGGCCTGCAGGGCGGCTTCCGGACCCCGCTGCATCTGGACTTCGAGTTCGGCGGGCTGCGGTTCAGCGGGGCGCACCTGATGGTGCTGCTGGTGATCCCGGTAGTGCTCGGAGTGTTCGCGCTGTTCCTGCGAGCCACCGCACTCGGCGTCGGGATCCGCGCGACCGCGTCCAACGCCGAGCGGGCGATGCTGCTGGGCATCCCCGTCCGCCGGTTGTCGATGCTGGTGTGGGCGTTGGCCGGCTTGCTGTCCGGCCTGGCCGCGATCCTGGCCTCGCCGCTGGTCGGACAGGGCGGCGATCTGGAGTCCGGCCCGACGCTGCTGCTGCCCGCGTTGGCCGCGGCCGTGATCGCGCGGATGGAGAGTCTGCCCACAGCGGTTTTCGCCGGGGTGGGCATCGGGATCTTCCAGCAGGCCGTGTTCTGGAACACGTCCCGGTCCAGCTACGTCGACGTCGGCCTGTTCGTCGTTGTCCTGCTCGCCCTGCTCGCCCAACGCCAACGGCTGACGCGGATCGCGGATGTGAACACCGGCGGCTGGACCGGGGCCGAGGAGACCCCGCCGGTGCCGTGGGAGCTCGCCCGCCTGCCGGAGATCGTCTGGGGTCGCCGGGTCGTGCTGGCCCTGCTCGCCACCGCCGTGATCGTGCTCCCGCTGTTTCTGACGCCCAGTCAGACCTCGCTGATCGGGACCGTCAGCATCATCTACGGGCTGGTCGCGGTCTCGCTGGTGGTGCTCACCGGGTGGGCCGGGCAGATCAGCCTCGGGCAGTTCGCGATCGCCGGGCTGGGCGCGGTGGTCACCGGCGATCTGGTCGTCAAGGCCGGGGCCGACCTGATCCTGGCGATGCTGGCCGGCGCCGCGACCGGGGCGGTCACCGCGTTGGCCGTCGGACTGCCCGCGCTGCGGATCCGCGGCCTGTTCCTCGGCGTGACCACGCTGGCCTTCGCGGTACCGCTGTCCACGTTCCTGCTCAACCCGGCGAACTTCCCGGCGTTGGTGCCCACGACCGTCGACCGACCGCTGGTCATCGAACGTTTCGACCTGTACTCCGAGCGAACCTTGTACTGGTTCGCATTGGCGGTGCTGGCGCTGGCGCTGGTGCTCTCCTCCGGTATCCGGCGTTCGCGGGCCGGGCGGGCGATGGTCGCCGTGCGCGACAACGAACGGGCCGCCGCGGCCCGCGGCCTGTCCCCGACCCGGATCAAGCTGGTCAGCTTCGCGGTCAGCGGTGCACTGGCGGGGCTGGCCGGCGGGATCGACGTGATCGCGTTGGACGGCGTCCGGGCCGGCAGCTTCACCCCGAACATGGCCTTCGAGGCGTTCTCGATGGTCGTGCTCGGCGGTGCCACGTCGATGCCCGGCGCCCTGGCCGGGGCGGCGTTCCTGCGTTCGGCGCAGTACTGGCTGTCCGGCGGCCTGCAACTGGTGGTCACCGGTACCGGAGTGCTCGCGGTCCTGCTGGTACTGCCCGGCGGATTGGCGCGGGTCCTCAACGCAGGCCGCATGGCAGCTTTCCGGGCAGTCGCACGGGCCCGTGGCATCACGCTGTCCGGCCCGGGCGGGCAGACCGGCGCGACCGAGGTCGACCTCGCCGCGCTGGGCCGACCGGGCCGCCTGCATGCGGCCACCGACGACACCGAGCCCACCGCGGACCTGCGAGCTCATCAATGAGCACAGCGCGAACGTCCTTGCTCGAGTGCGCGGGCTTGGAGGTCAGCTACGGCCGGAACCATGTGTTGCACGGCGTCGACCTGACGCTGGCCGCCGGTGAGGTGCTGGCCGTGCTCGGCACCAACGGGGCGGGCAAGTCCACGTTGCTGCGCGCGATCTCCGGGCTGACGCCGCCGCGCCGGGGTCGGGTCAGCCTCGACGGGCGCGATGTCACCGGCGCCGATCCGATGCGGATGGCCCGGGCCGGGCTGGCCTACATGCCTGGCGGGCGTGGAATCTTCCCCGACCTGAGCGTCGGGGAGAACCTGCGGATGGCGACGTGGGTCGGCCGCGCCGACCGCGCCCACTGCACGCGAGCGATCGAGCGCACGATCTCGTTGTTCCCGGCATTGCGCGGCCGGCTCGACGAACGGGCCGGGTTGCTGTCCGGCGGCCAGCAGCAGATGCTCGCGTTGGCCCAGGCCCTGGTGCAAGGACCGCCCGACCACGACGGCCGACCCGGCACCCGGGTGCTGCTCATCGACGAACTGTCCCTCGGCCTGGCCCCGGCGATCGTGGCCGAGCTGCTCGACGTCGTCGGCCATCTGCGCGACACCGGACTGGGCATCGTGCTGGTCGAGCAGTCCGCCGAACTGGCGCTGCGGATCGGCGACCGCGCGATGTTCCTGGAGAAGGGCGAGGTGCGCTTCAGCGGCCCGGCAGCCGAGATCGTCTCCCGCGGCGACCTGGTCCGCTCGGTGTTCCTCTCCGCCGCGCTCGGCGAGGACGACGCGGCGGACACCGCCGGGGCAATCGACCGGGTGTGGGCGGCCGGCCGCGACGCGTCGGCCATCCCCGCCGGCCCGGCGATCTCGTGCCACGGGCTGCGGAAGAGCTTCGGCGGCGTGGCCGCGATCGACGGCGTCGACCTGGAGGTGGCGGCAGGCGAGATCGTCGGCCTGATGGGCCCGAACGGGGCCGGGAAGACCACGATCCTCGACGCCCTGTCCGGGTTCGTCGTGCCGGACGCCGGCCGGGTCGTGCTGGCCGGCCGCGACGTCACCGGGTTGGCCCCGCACGCCCGGGCCCATCTCGGGCTCGGGCGATCGTTCCAGGACGCGAAGCTGTTCCCCGGGCTCACCGTGACCGAGACGATCGCCGTGTCCTGCGAGCGTTGGGTCACCTCGCGCGAACCGGTCGCTGCGGCACTGCGCCTGCCCGCCTCACTGGTGTCCGAGGCCGACATCGCCGAGCGCGTCGAGAACGTGATCGGGATGCTCGGCCTGCAGGTCTTCCGCGACCGGTTCACCGCTCAGCTGTCCACCGGGTCCCGGCGCCTGGTCGAGTTCGGCTGCCTGCTCGCCCAGGCCCCCGACGTCCTGCTGCTCGACGAGCCCGCAGCCGGCCTGGCCCGGGCGGAGGCCGAATTGATGGGCCCGCTGCTGCACCGGATCCGGGAGGCTACCAACAGCGCGCTGGTGATCGTCGAGCACGACGTCGGCCTGCTGCGCCGCACCTGCGACCGCATCGTGGCGCTGGACGCCGGCCGGGTCGTCGCGGTCGGGCCGCCCAATGACGTTCTGGCAGACCCCATCGTGATCGCCACGTACCTCGGCGGTGCAGCCGTCACGGGATGATTTCCGGCCACCGCACCAGATGTCGGGACATCCTTGATCGCGAAAACCTGTGGACTGGGTAAAGGGCCAGTACAGAAAGCCACTGATCGAGCACTCTGGGTTGAGCCGCGCCGGGACCGAGGCGGTCGCGCGGGGCCCAGGGAGAGCTGAAGATGGCTGGACGACGGACCGTCCGACGCCGACGCGAGTGGCACCTGCCGGCCGCGTTCGGCCACGGCCCGGTTTTCGCGTTGGGCCTGGGCGTGCTGGTGATCGTCGGCGCGGCCACCGTGGGGATGACCTGGGCCTCCGGCGGCGGCAACGCCAAACCGGTCGCCGACGTCTCGCCGCTCGCCTCCACAGACGCGGGCAGTTGCACACTGCTGGTCGGCAACCGCCTGCACTCGATGGACGTCGACCGCGCCCGGACCCTGACGATGATCGCCGGCGTCGGCACCCAGGTCGGGGCGATCCCGCAGCAGACCGCGCGCGCCTTCGACATCGTCCTGACCGACCGCGCCAAGTACCTGCCGAACGTCACCCAGACCCTGACGATCCTGGCCCAGGAGGACGCGATCGCCGCGACCCCCCTGAGCCTGGCCGAGGTCCAGGCGGTAACTCAGCCGGACGCGATGACGTGCTCGGTGCCCCCGACCACGCTGCCGGCGCAGAAGCCGGGCACCGACGGGCTGACCCCGCGCGCCGAGGCAGTCAGGACCGGAGTCCAGGACGCGTTCGGGAAGCTGCAGCTGGCCGGGGCGACCGGCGCGGCGGCGGCGCAGGCCTCGTCGGGCACCGGGTTGACCGTCTCCCTAGGGCCGATCAACCCGACCCGGCTGTCCACCGGCTGGGTGCTGGCCAGCTGGCTGGTCGCCCGCGAGTCCTCGTACGGGGTCGGGCAGATCAGCTTCGACCAACACAACTGGCAGCCTTCCGGCGGCTGGAACATGTCCCCCGCCGCGCCGTCGGCCGGCGCTTCGGCCACCGCCGCCGGCAGCCCGTTGAGCCAGGCCGCCGCGCTGGCCGCGAACAAGGCCGCCTCGACCCGCAACCCGAGCCAGCTGCAGATCGTCGTCGACTGACCCTGGATTCCGGCGCCGCTGCGTAGGCGGGGCGCCACCTTCGGTGAATTTGGACGGCGATTCGCCGAAATTGTGACCGGATGCATCCTTTCCGCCGGTTAACTCCGGGCCGTCCGAGCTCAGAACCCGATGATGAGCGCTGCCCACCGGCGCTGGACGCCCCGCCGTCGGCCCCTGCTCGGAGTCGTCGTGGCAGTGGCGCTGACGGTAGCCGGGACCCTGGCACTGCGCGGCGGAGCCAGTGACTCCCCCGCCGGGTTCGTCGTCGCCGCAGCTGCCGCACCGGCCGCGACTCAGGCTCCGGCCCTCGACGACCAACCGATGCCCGCCGCCTCCCGCTCGGTGACCCGCAGCAGCGGCCCGCACCTGGTCCCGGCGGTCGTCGGCACGAACCCGCAGTGCCGGCTTACGTTGCCGTCCGGTGCGTGGTCGCTGGACCTGACCGCGGCTCGCGCGCTGACCATGATCACCGCGGGCGCCTACCGCACCAACGCCTCGGTAGCGACCGCCGCCCTGGCCTTCGAGCACGCCCTGCACGAGAAGCACCTGCGTCGGGTCCCGACGCCGGTGCAGACCCAGCGCATGCTCAAACACCGCTACCAGCACCTGCCGCCCACCTGGGCCGTCGACTCCGTGCTGGCGCTGTACGACCCGCAAAAGCTGACGTGCACGGTTGCGGTGCGTCCGGTGCCCCGTGAGGAGATGCTCACCAACGGGCTGACCATGCGGGCGCAAACGATGTTGTTCGCGTTCTTCGAGGCCTACGGCGGGCGCCCGGTCGGCGGGTTCGAACCCGGCGGGATCTTCACCGGCCACATCGAGAACTCCGCGCATTACGAGGGCCGGGCGATCGACGTCTCGTTCCCGACCTCGGACCCGGAGAACAACCGACGCGGCTGGCTGCTGGCCCAATGGCTCGTGGCCCAGGCCGACTTTCTCCAGATCGCCACGGTGATCTTCGACGACCATCTGTGGAGCGCGCTGCACTCCGACCAGGGCTGGCGGCCCTACACCCACCCCAGCGGCAACACCACCGACCCGACCCTGCGACACCTGGACCACGTCCACGTCGACGTCGAGCACGGCCTGCCGGCCGGTCCACCCCCGGACATCGCCGCCGCCGAGGCCGCAGCCGCGTGCCTCCCTCCCCGCACTTCTGCTGCCTGTCCCACGCATTGACCGCGCCGGACAGGTGGAACAGGCAGCACAAGTCGGGGAGCGGGGTGGCTCAGAACAGCGTGTAGGACGCGGCCTCGTCGACCGGGGCGACCAGTTCGGGCCCGTTGTTGCGGTGGTTGTTCACGGCCGTCGAGACCGGATGCGCGATCAGACCACTGGTGGGCCCGGCGACCAGCAGGTCGGCCACCACGGCGGCATCGGAGACGGTCGGGTCGAGCCAGGTCGACCAGGCCTGCGGCTCGACGAACATCGGTTGCCGGTCGTGGATGTGGCCGATCGCATCGGTGGCCGTGGTGGTGAGCACCGTGCAGGTACGCAGCCACGCTGACGGGTCGTCACGTCCTCGGGTCGGGTCGCGCCAGAACTCGTACAGGCCGGCCATCGCCAACGTCCCCCCGTCCTGGCGGCGGATGAAGTACGGCTGCTTCGTCGGCTTACCGGCCGGGGTGTCCGTGGCATACCACTCGTAGTAGCCGTCGGCGGGCAGCAGGCAGCGCCGCCTGGCGAACGCCTCACGGAACGCCGGTTTGGTCGCCGCGGTCTCGATCCGGGCGTTGATCATCCGGCTGCCGACCTTGGGGTCGGATGCCCAGAACGGGACCAGACCCCAACGCAGCACGACGAGTCGCCGGGTGGCCGGTTCCTCGGCGGGCGCGTCCTTCTGACGCCGCGTCACCACTGCGTACACCGGTTTGGTCGGGGCGACGTTCCAGTCCGGCTCGAGCCGCTCGGCCTCTCCGAAGTCGACAGAGTCGAGCCCGAACTCCGCGACCAGGTCGTCCACGCCCCAACTGGCGCCGTAGCGTCCGCACACGGGTACAGATTGCCAGGCGCTCAGATGTTGTTGAGCACCCGCGGGTGAGCCTCCGGGCGCAGCCAGGCCACCAGCCAGCCCATCTGGTTGGGCAGCGAGACGTTTGTGCAGCCGTAGGTCGGCAACCATCGGGTCGAGGGCCAGGAGGTGTGGTAGAAAATCCCGCTGCCCAGGGACGGGTCCGGCTCCGGCGCCGCGCCGGGGTGCATGCGCGGATGGTTGTAGTCCAACCAGAACCCGTACTGCATCGAGGGACGGTTGCCGCCGTGCCCGTTCTCCAGCCAGGTGTTGTACGTCGGCCCCGGCTCCGAGCCGATCACCGACGTCGCCAAGCGGCGGCGCCACGGCATGGGCCCCGGCGCCGTGGGCGTGGTGGAGAACGTCAGGTAGATGTCGTAGACGCCCGACGGCGTCCGCCCGTCGTCGGTGCGCCGCCGACCGACCGGCGCGAACCCCTTGGGCCCGACCGTCGAGCGGAACACCGCCTCTCCGTCCAGCCCGGGCCCGGCGGCCAGGCGCCAGGCGCCGCCGATCTTCTCCCAGGCCTCGGTCCTGGTGCAGTAGACCTCCGAGCACCACTGGTGGCTGTAGACGGTGCGGATGATCTGACTGGTCTCCGCCGGCAGTCCGGCCGCCCAGGGGGGCGCCTGCGCGCCCGGTTGCGCCGGGGTCGGCTTCTGCCCCAGGTTCGGCAGGAGCGGGATCGGCGGCAGGCCTGGGATCGGCGGGGACGGGGTCCCGTCGGCTGAGGCGCCTCCGGTGCCGAGCACCAGCGCCACCGCGAGCCCGGCCGCAGCGGTGGCCACGGCCCCGGCGAACGCGGCCCGCCGCGCCCGCCGGGCGCCCACGCGCGGCTCGGAGTGATGTCCCATTTCTCCGACGATCGGCGGGAGTGCCCCGGATCGCAATCGGCTTGGGCCGGCCGAGAAGAAACCGTTGCCCCGCGCCGGAGGTCGCCTGCTCACGGCGGCGTGTCGACCGCTCATGCGGCCCGCAGCGCCAACGTCGGGACGCCGGCGGCGGTGACCACCTCGGCCTCGATGTCGAGCATCCGGCGCATCCACTCGATCGCGGCGCGGGCGATCACGCCCCGGTCCAGCGATGGCTGCCAGGCATGCAGGCCGAGGCTCATGGAATAGGTCATCTCGGCCAGGAATCGCTCGTCGCAGGTCCCGCGGATCCGGGCCAGCGTCAGGGCGAGCGCCCGTTCGCGGCGCTCGTCGACCGCGCGCACGGCCGACGCCACCGAGGGGTTCGAGTGGGACCAAGCCCGCCAGGCGACGGCGGCCTGTGTCGGGCCGACCAAGAGATCGGCGTGGAGCAGTTCCAATCGGCGCCAGGGATTACGTTCCGCCAGCAGTTCCTCGACCCGGTGCAGTTCCGCCGCGGCCCAGGCGGCGGCCAATTCCGTCACGAAGTCCGGCAATGCCCCGAAGTGATGGTGAAACGAGCCCTTGGTCAGCTCGAGTCGGTCTACCATCGCGGCGACCGTCAGGCCGTCGGATCCCTGCGCCGCGAGCAATTCACCGGCGGCGCCGAAGTACCGATCCCGCGAGCCGGACGCGGTGCCCAACCTCGTCCAAGCGTCGGCGCCCGGGACGATGCCGATCGCATCGACCAGGTCCGCCACGTCGCCGGCCGAGGTCGCCACCGTGTCCATGCGGCGCCAGGAGTGGACCTGCAGACAGGGACGTCCTTCCACGCGGATGACCCCGCCGGTCACGCCGAGGCCCTCGTAGATGGCGGCACACCACAGGATCCAGCGTTCGGCCGACAGCACCCGCGGACGCGATTGCGCCCCGATGGCCACCGAATTCGCCATCGGACCGAGAACCGCGCCGGTGTCGGAATCACCCGCCCAGTCCGTGAAGCTGCCCGCGCTCAGCGCCCACACGCTGCGATAGACCTCCCCGACCGCATCGGCTATCGCCTGGTTGGTCCGGGCCCAAGCCAGGACGCTGCGCACCCCCGGGGAGATGGACGCCCCCGCGTTGTTCGCACAGGCGGCCAAGCGCCGACGCGCGTCCGGCACCTGCGCGAAGGAGTCGAAGAACCCGACGAAATACGTCTGCCACCGCTGCGCGAAGGCCGCGACGAACGCCGGCATGTCCTCGAAATGGTGGTAGAACGAGCCCTTGGTCACGCGCAGTCGCTCGCACATCGCGGCGATCGTCAGCCCGGTGCAGCCGCGTTCGGCCAGCAGTTCGTAGGCGGCACAGAAAAACGCCTCCCGGTCCCGTACCCCCGCTCGGGCGCCCTGCGTGTTCACGGTCGACCTCCGACGCAGCGAGAAACGTTCGACAGGCCGCAGCTGTGGGGTAGGTCAGGCACGGCGCAGCACTGCGCCGGTCAGTTCGCCGGCCCGGGCCACCGCAGCCTCGCGTGCCGCGCTCGCCTCCTCGGCGGTCAAGGTGCGGTCCGGCGCCCGGAAGCGCAAAGCGAACGCCAGCGACTTGTTGTCGGCGCCGAGTTGCTCGCCGGTCCAGACGTCGAACAGCCGGATCGACTCCAGCAGCTCACCCGCGCCTTCCCGCAGTGCGGCGGCCACGTCCTGTGCCGACACGTCGGCGGCGACGATCAACGCGACATCCTGAGTGGCCGGCGGGAATCCGGAGATCCGCGGCGCCGGGGTGACGGCGTTCGCGTGCTCGAGCAACAGGTCGAGGTCGAGTTCCATCGCCACGGTGCGGGCCGGCAACGACAGCTCCCCGATCACCCGCGGGTGCAGTTCACCGGCGTGCCCCAGCACCAGGTCGCCGTCGTCGGTGGCGACGGTCAGCGCCGCACACCGTCCCGGGTGCCACGGCGCCAGGTTGTCCTGATGCACCGTCAGATCGGTGCCCGCCGCGGCTGCGACGGCCCGGCCGGCCTCGATCGCGTCGGCCCAGTCGGCCTCACGGCCGGCGCCCCACCAGCCGTTCGGCAACCGCGCGCCGGTCATCACCACGGCAACGTGCCGGGGCTGGTGCGGCAGGGCGGCCTCGGTCGCGGCCAACTCCTCCGGCGTGGCACGTCGGTCCACCGGCGGCCGGGGCGCGGGTCCGCCGGTCAGCGACGGCCGGAACACCCGACCGACCTCGAACAGGGCCAGGTCGGCCGTACCGCGGCCGAGATTGCGCCGCAGCGCCGCGAACAGGCCCGGCAGCAGCGTCGTGCGCAGCAGCGGTTCGGCCTCCGAGATCGGGTTGGCCAGCCGCAGCGCGGAACGCCGCACGTCGTCGACGGGCAGGCCGAGCGCGTCGAACTCGCGGGCCGCGACGAACGGGTAGCAGAGCACCTCGGCTAATCCGGCGCCGGCCAGGGCGCGGGAGACGCTGCGGCGCCGCTGCTGCTCGAACGTCAGGCCGCGTCCGGCCGGTGCCCGTGGCAGCAGGGCCGGGACCGAGTCGTAGCCCTCGAGGCGGATGACCTCCTCGGCGACGTCGGCCGGGTCGGTCAGGTCGGGCCGCCACGACGGCGGGGTGACGGTCAACGTCGCACCGTCGACTGCGCAGGTCGCGCCGACCTGGACCAACCGCCGCTGCACGGTCCCGCCGTCCAGGTCGCGGCCGGCCAACCGAGCGGGGTAGGCGACGTCGAGGGTGATCGTGGCCGGCGCAGGAAGCATGTTCTCGTCCGTGCCGGCGTCCTCGATCGTGCCGCCGCCGAGTTCGGCGAGCAGGCCCGCGATACGGGCCGCCGCGATCGGCGGCAGCATCGGGTCCACGCCGCGTTCGAAGCGCCGGGAGGCCTCGCTGGCCAGGCGGTGTCGTCGGGCCACCCGGGCGATCGTGACCGGGTCGAAGTGCGCGGCCTCGATCACGACGTCGGTGGTTCCCGCGCCGATCTCGGTGCTCGCGCCGCCCATCACGCCGGCCAGGCCGATCGGGCCGGAGTCGTCGACGATCAGCAGGTCGCCGGGGTCGAGGTCGCGCACCGCGCCGTCGAGGGTCTCCAACTTCTCCCCTGACGCGGCCCGGCGTACGCCGATCGCCCCACGCAGCTTGGCCCGGTCGTAGGCGTGCGTGGGCTGACCGAGTTCGAGCATCACGTAGTTGGTGACATCGACGGCCAACGAGATCGACCGCATCCCGCAGGCCTGTATCCGGCGGCGCATCCACTCCGGCGACGGCGCGCTCGGGTCCAGCCCGGTGACGACGCGGGCGACGAACCGGTCGCAGCCGGTCGGGTCGGCGACACGGACCGGGTAGCCCGCCGCGGTCGGCGCGGTGATCGGTGCGGCCGGGTCGACGAACTCGACGTCGAACGCGGTGGCCACCTCGCGGGCCACACCGCGGATCGAGAGCGCGTAACCCCGGTCCGGGGTGACCGCGATGTCCAGCACCTCGTCGCCCATGCCGAGCACGGCCTTCGCGTCCGCACCGATCGGGGTGGTCGGCGGGAGCACGATGATGCCCGCGTGGTCGCCCTCGGGGATGCCGAGTTCGCGCTCCGAGCAGATCATCCCGTCGGAGACGTGCCCGTAGGTCTTGCGGGCGGCGACGGCCCAGTGCTCACCGGGTTCGGCACCCGGCAGGACGGTCCCCGGCAGCGCGACCACGACCACGTCGCTGAGCGCGAAATTCCTTGCCCCGCAGACAATCCCGCGCGAACCGGCGCCGACACCGTGAGTCTCGTTGTGTTCCGGGCCGACGTCGACCCGGCAGTACCGGATGTCCTTCTTGAGCTTCTCCTTCTCCCGAAGCTCCTCGATGGACAGCACGCGACCGACCACCAGCGGACCGGTGACCTCGCCGCCGACGGACTCGACGGTCTCCACCTCCAGGCCCGCGGCTATGATCTTCTCGGCAACCTGACGCCCCGTCAGATCAACAGGCAGGCCGGGCACGAAGTCCCGGATCCAGGAGATGGGCGCGCGCATCAGACCTCCACCCCGAACGGCAGGGTGAACCGAACGTCGCCCTCCACCATGTCCCGCATGTCGTCGATGCCGTGGCGGAACATCACCGTGCGCTCGATGCCCATGCCGAAAGCGAAGCCGGTGTAGATCTCCGGGTCGACCCCGCAGGCGATGAGCACGCGCGGGTTGACCATCCCGGCGCCGCCCCACTCGATCCAGCCCTCGGAGCGGCATGTCCGGCACGGCCCGAAGAAGTCAGGCGCTGCCGGGTCTCCGACCGATTTGCCGCGGCACACGAAGCACTGCAGGTCGAACTCCGCGGAGGGTTCGGTGAACGGGAAGTACGACGGCCGCCACCGGGTGCGGATGCCATCGCCGAACAGCGACGACGCGAGGTGGTCGAGGGTGCCGCGCAGGTGGGCCATGCTGATCCCGCGGTCGACGGCGAGGCCCTCGATCTGGTGGAACACCGGGGTGTGGGTCGCGTCGAGTTCGTCGGTGCGGAACACCCGGCCCGGGTGCACGACGTACACCGGCAACTGACGGTCCATCAGCGCGCGGATCTGCGTCGGCGAGGTGTGGGTGCGCAGCACCAGGCCATTCTCCGGCGGGTCGATGAAGAAGGTGTCCATCATCGTGCGCGCCGGGTGGTCGGGCGCGATGTTGAGCGCGTCGAAGTTGAACCACTCGGTCTCGACCTCGGGGCCCTCGGCGATCTCGTAACCCATCGAGACGAAAATGTCGGCAAGCAGTTCGGCGGTGGTCGACAGCGGGTGCCGGGCACCGCGCGGGGCGCGGTCGGTCGGCAGCGTGACGTCGACGGCCTCCTCGACCAGCGCCCGGGCGTCGCGCTCGTCCTCGAGTTCGACGGTGCGGGCGGTGATCGCGTCGGCGACGGCCTTGCGGGCGGACCCGACGCGCTTGCCGGCATCGGCCTTCGCGGCCGGCGGCAGCGCGCCGATCTCCCGGTTCGCGAGCGCCAGCGGCGATCGGTCGCCGGCCACGTCGAGACGGACCTGCTTGAGGGCGGCGAGATCCCCGGCGGCGGCGATCGCCGCGATCGCCTGGGCGGTCAGCCGCTCGATGAGCTCAGGATCGAGCGCGGCGACCTGCACTGGGTCGAAGGACGAATTAGGCGCAGACACCCAGGAATCCTATGGCCGCCACCGTCCCGAACTCTCTCGCGTCTTCTGCGCGCGTCCGCGCCCTTCGAGGGCCCCCGAAGGGCGCGGACGCGCACAGAAGATGCAACTTAGGGTGACTCAGGCGGCGGGGAGGGTGAAGCGGAAGGCGGCGCCGCCACCGGCCGCGCGGCCCACGCCGATCGTGCCGCCGTGCGCCTCGACCAGTCCGCGCGCCACGTACAGCCCGAGCCCGCTGCCGCCGCGGCGCCCGTCGCGCCAGAAACGCTGGAACACCAGGTTCTTCTGCTCCGCCGGGACGCCGTCGCCCTGGTCGCTCACCGTCACGGCGACGCCGTCCGGGCAGGCCTCGAGCCGCATCGTCACCCGGCCGGCGCCGTGCCGCACCGCGTTGTCCAGCAGGTTCGCCAGCACCTGCTCGACGCGGTCGGTGTCGACGGCGAGTACACCGACCGGGCCACTCTGCTCGACGCGGAAGCGTTCAGCCGGCACACCGGCGGCCACCTGGGCGGCCACCTGCCGCTGGACCAACTCGATCAGGTCGACCGGGCTGCGCCGCAGGTCGAGACGCCCGGCCTCGATCCGGCCGACGTCGAGCAGGTCACCGACCAACCGGCCGAGCCGGTCGGCGTCGGACCGGACGGCGGCCACCAGTTCGCGGCGCTCGGCATCGTCGAAGCGGTCCCACCGGCGCAGCAGCGTGGTCGTGAAGCCCTTGACCGCAGCCAGCGGGGTGCGCAGCTCGTGCGCGACGGTGGCCACCAGATCGGCGCGTGCCCGTTCGGCCCGTTCCCGGCCGGCCCCACCACGCAACGTAACCACGAGCCGGTGGACCTGACCCAGGGGCTGCTCACGCACGAACGTGGCGCAGACCAGCATCTCCCGGGAGCCCAGCAGCAGCGACTGCTCCGGGTGGCCGGTACGGGTCGCCAGGCCGCCGTAGGGGTCCGCAACCTCCCACCAGTCCCGACCGCAGCGGTCGACCAGCGGGAGTACGTGCGGCAGGTCCTTGCCGATCAGCTCGTCGGCCGGCAGACCGAGCAGGCGTTCGGCGCGACGGTTGACCAGGATCACCTGGCCGCTGTCGTCGGCGACGACCAGACCGTCGGGCAGTTCGTCGTACGCGATGCGACCGTCGAGCTGGTCACCGCAAGGGCGGCGGGTTTCCCTCACCTTTGCAGGATCGCGGAAGCGTGGCAGCTGTGCGGATGGTTTGCGGCAACGCGACGAAACGGGAGAACAGTTTCGTCCGGACTTGGCCTGTTCGGGAGTTTAATCTCCGCGCCGGTGCGCACGGGCCGAGGCGTAGAGGCACACCGCGGCCGCGGTGGCGAGGTTGAGGCTCTCGGCCCGGCCGTGGATCGGCACCCGGACGACATCGTCGGCCAGCTCGGCCACCTCGGCCGGCAGACCCCAGGCCTCGTTGCCGAAGATCCAGGTCGTCGGCGCCGCGAGCCCGCCGGAGTCGGCCAGGTCGTCGAGGTCGAGGCGGCCGCGACCGTCGGCGGCCAGCACCCGCATCCCGGCCTGCCGCAGCGCGGCCACCGTCCGCGCGGTGTCCACGTCGACCGTGATCGGCAGGTGGAACATGCTGCCCGCCCCGGCCCGGACGCACTTGGCGTTGTAGACGTCGACCGAACCGTGGGACAGCAGCACCGCGGCGGCACCGGCGGCGTCGGCCACCCGGATCACCGTCCCGGCGTTACCCGGATCGCGCACCTGGGCCAGCAGCACGGACAACCGCGGGGCGGCGTCGAGCACCGCCGGCAACCCCACATCGACGAACCCGCAGACGGCCACGATCCCCTGCGGGGTCGTGGTCTGGGCGAGAGCTTCCATCACCGGACCGGACACGCGGTGCACGGCCGGCCCCACGACGTCGGCGGCCGCCATCAGGTCCGGGTGCCGGGCCTCGGCCTCCGCGGTGACGAACAGCGCGCTGACCGTGCCCGGGCAGGCCAGTGCCTCGCGGACGGCCTGCGGCCCCTCGGCGAGGAACCTCCGGTCGCGGGTCCGGAAGGCGCGCTTGCCCAACCGGACAGCTGCGACAACAGCGGCCGCCCGGGCCGAGGTGATCTCCCCCGGCATCGAGCGGCTGCGTGGTGCGCTTATGTCAGGCCGCAGGAGCGTTGCGGTCGGCCGGCAACGCCGCCTTGGCGATCTCGACGAGCGTGGTGAACGCCGCCGGGTCGTTGACCGCGAGCTCGGCGAGCATGCGGCGGTCGACCTCGATCTCGGCCAGCTGCAGGCCCTGGATGAACCGGTTGTAAGTCAGGCCGTTCTCCCGGGAGGCGGCGTTGATTCGCTGGATCCACAGCCGACGGAAGTCGCCCTTGCGCTTCTTGCGGTCCCGGTAGGCGTAGACCAGGGAGTGGGTTACCTGCTCCTTGGCCTTGCGGTACAGCCGGGAACGCTGGCCGCGGTAACCGCTGGCCTGCTCGAGAACCTCTCGACGCTTCTTCTGGGCGTTGACCGCCCGCTTCACGCGTGCCATGTCGCTTCAAACTCCTGGATCAAACTGAGGGCGGACGCGCACTGCTGCGCGCGAGGACGGACTACTTGCGCAGCAGCTTCAGGACACGCTTGCGGTCGCCCGGCGCCAGCTCGGCCTCCATCGCCAGCCGACGGGTACGACGGGAGGACTTGTGCTCGAGCAGATGCCGGGCGTTCGCCTTCTCGCGCATCACCTTGCCGGTCCCGGTGATCTTGAAGCGCTTGCTGGCGCCGCTGTGGGTCTTGGCCTTGGGCATCGTCGGGCTCTCTCCGTAGTTCGTTCAGCCGGCTGTGCGGGACTTGCGGACGGCTCAGCTCTCGGCGACCGCTTCGGTTTCGGGCGCGTCGTCCTCGGCGGGTTCGGCGGACCCCGCATCCTTGCGGCGCTCGTCGCGGGCCTGCCGAGCCTCGGCCATCGCCTCGGCCTTCTTCTTCGTCGGGGCCAGGACCATGAGCATGTTCCGGCCCTCCTGACGCGGCTCGTACTCGACCACGCCGAGTTCCTGGACGTCGTCGGCCAAGCGCTTGAGCAGGCGGAAACCGAGCTCCGGACGGGACTGCTCCCGGCCGCGGAACATGATCGTGATCTTCACCTTGTCGCCGGCCTTGAGGAACCGGACGACGTGGCCCTTCTTCGTCTCGTAGTCGTGCGGGTCGATCTTGGGACGCAGCTTCATCTCCTTGATGACGGTCTGCGCCTGATTGCGTCGCGCTTCACGGGCCTTCATCGCGGACTCGTACTTGAACTTGCCGTAGTCCATGAGCTTGACCACCGGCGGACGCGCGGTGGCGGCCACCTCGACCAGGTCCAGGTCGGACTCGCGCGCAAGCTCGAGAGCCTTGGCGATCGGCACGATTCCGACCTGTTCGCCATTCGGCCCGACGAGCCTGACCTCGGGAACCCGGATCCGGTCGTTGATGCGCGGTTCTGTGCTGATGTGCCCTCCTCGGAGTACTGCCGTTCGACCCCCCGAACACGGAAAAGGCTTCCGCGCCCGTGCTTCGCGGAAGCCGACAAACCGAACCCCACGGTTGCCGGGGCAACCGCTGAAGACGGACCCGAAGATCCGCCCGGGCCCAGAACCCGACGACCGGTAGGTCGTTGCGGGTGGGAGTCGGACTCCGCTTTCACGCCCCGGAAATCGGATCTCCGGGGAGGCCGTCCGTCAGCTTAGCAGTCGGGCTCGCCGGCTCAGCAGTCCGCGGCGCCCCTGGGTTCGCCGACCAGCAGCACGCCGCCGGGCAACGCGGCCTCGGGGACCAGTGCGAGGTCCAGGCCCCGGCTCAGCCGGTCGCGTAGCACCGGGTCGGCGGCCAGGTCGGCGGACAGCGCGTGCAGGCACGCGGCCGGGTCCGGGCAGCGGGTGACGTCGAGTACGAGCGCCAGCGTGAGGTCCGGGCCGCTCGGGTCGGCGCAGCCGACGAGAACAGCGGCGGCGACCGCCGGTTCGCTCGCCAGCCGGGCCCGCAACGCGCCCGCGACCTCGGGATCCTGCACCGGTGGCACCGGCACCCGGCCCTCGGCAAGGGCGCGCAAGGCCCGGCCTTCGACCAGGAACGGGACCGGGCCGGCCGGGTCGAGCACGAGCAGGTCGGCGTTCTCGAACAGCGCCGCCTGTGCCGCCCGGACCGCGGTGATCGGCAGCGGCCGCGCCTCGGGATGCCATCCGGACAGCCGCTCGATCGAGGTGAATGCGGGCAGGGCGACCCGGCCGTCGTCACCGCGCAGGGTTACCACTGCCATATCGGTGGCCTTCTCCGCCCCGGTCGCATCGTCGCTCGCGCTGAGGATCGCGACGATCGGGACCAGCACCCGGGTATCCAGCAGCGCGCTGAGCACCGGTTCGGCGGGCCCGGCGGCGCTCCAGCCGGCCAGGACGGCATCCAACGCCGCGTCAGCCCCGCCGACGTCGTCGGGAAAGCCTGGGTCGCTCAGTACCCGGGGCGGGCTGCCTGCGTCGTGCACGGTGCAATCATCGCCGGGGCGCCGCGCTCCGGCTCAAGCGGCACTGCGCAGGTACTCGAGCCAGCGCTCGACGCTCCAGTCCAGGTCGTAGTCGACCGAGCTCTGCTCCGGGGTCTCGGGCCGGTCGGCAGCCGGCTCCACCGGCGGTTGCGTCGGCTCCGCTGCCACCGGGTCGGTGGACAGGTACTCGCGCCACCGATCGAGGCTCCAGCCCAGGTCGTAGCCGGCGGGATTCCGGTCCGGGATCTCCGACTGGTCGACGACCGGATCCGCCGGCGGTTGCGACGGCTCCACCGTCACCGGGTCGGTGGACAGGTACTCGCGCCACCGATCGAGGCTCCAGTCCAAGTCGTAGCC